>ONLM01000076.1 GCA_900318695.1 uncultured Eubacteriales bacterium
GCACTCGTGCTCGTCATCGTCGTCATCATGGTGGTGATGGCACTCGTGCTCGTCATCGTCGTCATCATGGTGGTGATGGCACTCGTGTTCGTCATCGTCGTCATGATGATGCTCATGCTCATGTACACGCTCCATTACTTCACGAAGCATGTCCTCTTCCATATTATCTTCCTTGGAAATGATTGTTAAAAGCTGCTCGCCGGTAAGCTCTGCTTCCGGGGTTGTAACAACGGTTGCCTTAGGATTGATGCCTTTGATGATCTGTACTGCTTCATCGATTTTGGCATCATCGGCGATATCGGTTCGGGAAAGAACGACGGTTCCGGCATATGCAATCTGATTGTCAAAGAATTCGCCAAAGTTTCGGGAATACATTTTTGCCTTCTTGGCATCGACGACAGTTACAGCGGCATGAAGTTCAACCTCCAGCTTTTCGGAACAGCTCTTTACCGCACCGATAATATCAGACAGCTTGCCGACACCGGATGGTTCGATAATGATACGATCCGGATGATATTTTGTGATTACTTCCGTTAAAGATGTTTCAAAGTCACCGACCAGAGAACAGCAAATACATCCCTGATTCATTTCACGGATTTCAATGCCGGAATCCTTTAAAAATCCGCCATCGATGCCGATCTCACCAAACTCATTTTCAATCAGAACCACTTTTTCTGTTTTTAAGGCTTCATCAAGAAGACGCTGGATGAAGGTGGTCTTACCAGCACCAAGGAAACCAGAAACAATATCAATCTTAGTCATTTTATCCTCCTAACGGAACAATGTATGTAGATCCACATGGTTTATCCATATGGATTAGCACTCTTCAGATAGCATTGCTAATTATAGACAGCGTAAATTTCATTGTCAACCGATGAAGGCTCTTCGAAAGCGCGGAATATATGAAATTTCTCTAAACTGTATTTTGCACAATGCGAAGGACGCCGGAGCAGATTATTCTTCGCTTAAATAATCGATGGCAGGAATCAGATCCTTTGCGGATTCAATCATGACATCGGCACCACTCTTTTCCAGCTCTTTCTTGTCACGAAATCCGTATAGACAGCCAATGGCTTTTATACCGGCGCGTTTGGCAGTTTCCATATCGGTTTTTGTGTCACCGACAAAAACAACTTCCTGAAGCGACAGGCCGAGGTGATTTAAAGTATCTTCGACAACACAGGTATCCGGTTTTAACGGATGAGTTCCATCGTCTGCGGAAATGTAATCGAAAAAACCTTCTCCATACGATGCTGCCAAGACTTTTTTGGCCTCATCCAGTGATTTATTTGTAATGCATGCAATCTGCACACCTTCATTTTTCAGTGAAGCAAGCGATTCTTTCATGCCTTCATAAGGCTCGGCGCGGTAAGTACAGTTATCACTGAAAATGCGTTTGTATTCTTTGCAGGCCTCATCATAGCATTCCATGACTTCATCAGCCTGCTGGTCGAGATCAAAGGCCTTATCTTCGTCCTTTTCTTCCCATTTTTCAGCTTCCCGGTACAAGCGATCGGCGGTTGCGGCAATGGAACGCTCGACAAATTTGTGATAGCCATTTCCGACATATTTACGGGTTTGATCCAAAGAAATGGAATCAAGATGGAATACTTCCATGGTTTTATTCATGCTATCCTGCAGACTGTATAAAGTGTTCACCAATGTACCGTCAAGATCCAGTAAGATTCCTTTAAAATGTCCGTGCATTCTGCAAATGCCTCCTTCTCTAACTTTATCGGTGACATTCTACCACAGAATAGTTTTCTATGGTAAACTTTATGGACGTTAAAATAAAGAATCCAATATAATTCCGGCAAAGTGCGGTGCGCTGGCCGGCCGAAAAAATGATAGAAGGAAAAAAATATGGCAGTTTATTATGCAGTACAAAAGGGACGTAAACCAGGAATTTATACTACGTGGGATCAGTGCAGGCAGCAGGTGACAGGATTTCCCGGCGCGGTATATAAGAAATTTACAATCAAAGAAGATGCAGAACGTTTTGCAAATTCCCATGCCGGGTATGGTTCTCTGCAAGCGTCTTCTGTGAAAACACCGAGAAACGGAAAAGCAAAAGCGGTAAGCTCCGGACCGGTATTCCATTCTCTTTCGGAAATAAAGAAAGAAGATATTGTAAATGAAATGGAATGTGTTGATACAGAGGCATTGGCCTATGTGGATGGAAGCTTTATGGCGGCAACAAAGGTCTATGGCTATGGCGGAATTCTGATGTGCCGGGATGGTTCTTTCCATATTTTTCAGGGACATGGCACAGATCCGGAGCTTGCTTCCATGCGGAATGTTTCGGGAGAAATCTATGGCTCCATGGCAGCAGTAAACACTGCTGCCAAACTGGGGATGACCAGTCTAACCATTTTTTATGACTACATGGGAATCGAAATGTGGGCAGATGGGCAGTGGAAAACAAATAAAGAAGGAACAAAAAAATATGCCGCATTCATAAAAGAAATGCGGCAAAAAATGGATATTCGATTCGTTAAAGTGGAAGCACATACCGGCGTACGGTTTAATGAGCTGGTAGATCAGCTTGCAAAGGCTTCTGTTGGTAATGAAACGATCCTGAAGGAATGATTACAGTAAAATAATCTTATGCTTCTCGCACTCGGCACGCATCTCTTCCGGCCAGATGCTGGCCTGCACTTCACCGATGTGTGCCCGGTCAAGGAGCAACATGCAAAGTCTTGACTGTCCAATGCCTCCGCCAATGGTGTATGGCAGTTCGCCGTTAAGAAGCATCTTGTGATATGGAAGGGATGCGCGTTCTTCACAACCGGCCTTTTTGAGCTGCTCGGACAGGCTTGCTTCGTCAACGCGGATACCCATGGAAGAGATCTCAAGGGCACAGCCTAAGGTTTCATACCAGAATAAGATATCACCATTCAGCTGCCAATCGTCATAGTCCGGAGCACGACCATCGTGTGGCTCGCCGTTGGACAGTTTGTCACCGATTCGGCTGATGAATACACATCCGTGTTCTTTGGCGATGGCATTCTCGCGCTCCTTCGGTGTTTTATCCGGATACATCTTTAAAAGGTCTTCTGAATCAATGAAATAAATATCATCCGGAAGCTTTTTAACAGCCTGAGGATATTTATACCAAACCTCATGCTCCATATGCTTGATGATACGGAAAATCATCCGTACATAGCCTTCCAGTGTGGTGAAGTTGCGATCTTCCTTGGAAATAACCATTTCCCAGTCCCACTGATCTACATAGCAACTGTGCAGATTATCCAGCTCTTCATCGCGACGAATCGCATTCATATTTGTATACAGACCTTCACCCGGCTTGAAGCCGTAGCGCTTAAGTGCCATACGCTTCCATTTTGCAAGGGAGTGTACTACTTCAATATCTTCATCCGGCCACCATGGTACGTCAAAGCTTACCGGGCGCTCATATCCGTTAAGATTATCATTAAGTCCTGAGCTTTTTGGTACAAAAAGTGGTGCGGAAATTCGGCTTAAATTCATTTCGCGGCCGAATTCTTTCTGAAACGTGTCACGGATATATTTGATTGCATCCTGAGTTTCTCTGACATTAAGTCTAGGATCATAGTCTTTAGGAATAATGAGTCCCATGGTTTGCCTCCTGTGTTTTTTTAATGATGATTTATGATAGCACTCTGTTTTTGTGTATGCAAGGTTATTGTTTAGCGAGTTCTTTATGAATCCAGGTCATTATGACATGCACAATGTAGTCCTGCTCTTCTTCTGTAAGCGGTCTGCCAGGAGAAATATGATGCCATTTGCGCAGACATTCCCGACAGCAGCAGCCGGTGGCATGCTGCGCCAGAAAAACCGGATGCCCATGCATGGGAGTCTGCTTTCCGTCATGGAAAGGCTCCTTCGGTGCAAGCTTTGTACGTATAAAATCTCTGGCATGGGATTCGATTTTAGAAAGTCCGATTTTTGCAATATAATCTCGTTCTTCTTTATGTAGATGGAATTGGGAACGAAAACGGCTTTGCTGTAAATGCTCAAATAAAGAACGGATTTGTTCTTCTTCGCGGGCGGAATGGTTTTCATGCCCTGCCTCATCGGAAGGAGCATCCTGGTTTTCGTCGGAACTTGCAGTGAGATCCGGTTCCTCATCAATTTCTTCTATAGGGTAGTTGATTCCGCTGATGTGGATTCCGGAATCTACAATTTCGGCAGTAGCCGGAGAAGTGCTATTTCTGTTCTGATCGGTGCTTTCCGGAGAAATGGCCGCTTTTGTAGCATGGATAGGCTCCTCTTCCGGAGGAAGCGGCGGGTTCATGAAATCCTTAGGAATATAGACGGGGATAAAATTGATATTGGCCTTTTGCGCCTGTGCCAGCTGGAACTTTCGTTCAATGTGGTAGGCATGCCCGTTCATTACGAAAAGAGACCCGGTTTGTCTGAATGAAAAACGGGTTCCGGTTTTAATGCATTGATCGCGTAGGCTTAGTATCCACTCGTAGTACAGAGGACGGGCTTCCTCACCGGACTCACCACCGCAGACAACTTCATCGATCTGACCGCTTCTTAAATAGGATTCGATTTCAAGCGGTTCCAGAAAAGGTTCTGCGACAACGGCGCGATGCTGTATAGGGGCATTTATAAGTAAAGGAAGTCGGAAATCTGCCCGATCCTGGTTTTCACAAGTGGAAGCAATGGTTACATTGGGATATCCTTCTCCCCAATCGGCCGGAAGTCCAATCGAAAAACGATCGATTCGTTTGGTGATGATTGTGAAATTCAAATCTTGACGTTCCCGAATATATGCCCATGCTTCCGGTCTCCATGCATCGGCTTCTTCCACAAAGAAATCGGATGTCATACAGGTGAATACAGTACCATCCGTTCCGGAAAGCTTGTATTCTCCACTCTTCGCCTTTTGAACCGGGAGATCAAAATCATTTGTTTTAAAGATTGTACTGGCGTCCCGGCCGACAGAGTCGTCCCGGCGGTAAACATAACAATGAAGGCAGCCCGGACTGATTTTCGTACATCCATGCCATGGATTCCAAATGCTCATTTCGGCCTGCCTTTCTAAATTGCAATCTTACATGTTACTTACTGCTCCCGATGGTCACTCATCTTGATGACATTGGAAGCTTCTTTTTCGGCTTCTGCAGGGGCAGCAGCCTGTGCGGAATCAGAAGCAGGCTGAGCCTGTTCCGACGGAGTGCCGTTTTCCGGCTTTGGACGCTTTTCTACGACCAGACCCTGTCCGTTAGGGTTGACAATAAAGCCATCATAGTTTGGCATGAACTTCTCTAGACTCTGGAAGGATGCGCGTGTTGGCTTATAGTCGGTGTTTGCAAATTTTTTGCTGAATTCAAACATATCCGAAAATACCGGGAGAAGGTTTTTGTCATTCAGACGTACCATCGGGATCTGAATGCGGTTTTCTGCATTCTCGCCGCTGTTGCCTTCTTCCGCCGGGATGTTCCGAACCGGCATAATAAAGTTCGCCTTTGGAATCATGGACATGATGCGCTGGAATTTCTGACGAAGAATGGCATCCCGTTTTTCGTATTTTACGTGCCAGCGGAGTTCCTCGATATAATCGGTGAGAACAAAATTCAATCCCGGATTGTATGGAGGGATTTTTTCCGGCTCCGGATTGTTGATATAAAACGGTGCGGAAATTTCGCTACGCTTTACAAAACCTTTATACCAACCGTTGTCGATCATGATATTTTCGGCACCCATGAAATACAGGTAATCGAAAAATTTCATTTGTGTAGGGGTGTCCTCCTGCTGTGGCGCATTGAGACCCGGAAGTTCCACAACTTGTGTTCTGCGATTCTGCTGATTATATAATTCAGAAGCTTTTTCTGCATGATCTTTTTCCAAATAAACAAGTACAAAGCCGCTGTCAATCAGAGGATATCCACAGGAACTGTCATAAATTGCATAAAGTTTTTCCGCAGAACGTAAGCGGTTTAAAAATGCATTGTGCACAGACTGCTTGATACTCTCATAGTGCTCGATCGGCGCTGCGTGATTCGCGAGTGCAGTGGAGGTTTCAAGAAACAGGATTTCCTGGAGTGTCAGATCATGGAATCGCTCCGGCTTTAATTCCGGTTCAAAGATCATAGGGCCGATTTCTGCTTTGCGTTCTGGAGTAAGCGGATCCTGAATGGTTCCCATTTCTACATCCTTAGAAACAAAAACATTTAATCGGCTTAATCCCGGCCAGGCAAAATCCTTGTGGGCTTCTGTTTCCTTAGCGACCTGCTGCGCATGTTTCTCTGCTTTTTCTTTTTCAAGCTCTGCTTCCGCAGCAGCCTTGCGTTTTTTTACACCAAATAGACTGTCGAATAATGCCATGGTTCGATACTGCTCCTTAAAATCGATTTCCGCTAAGCGGACCTTATAATCATATCATATTTTTGATGATAAAAAAGATTATATCTTGTTAATTCTTGTCAAGATTTACATGTCCATTAATTGTTTTACGTGTTCTGTGTCAAAAAGAACATGGGAAAGGTGCTTCGTTTCGATCTGATACAAAGCATTTGCGGCTAAATGTTCTGCTGCCTGCTCCAGATCCCGGACACCGGTCGTGTCGGCATAGGCGGAAAGGACAAAACGCAGAGCCTCATCCGTGATCTGGCACTCTTCGCTCGTCATACCCATTCGTGACAAAACCTTCGGCAGGGAGAATTTCCGGAAAATCACCATCTTCTCTTCCTGGGTATAATCCGGAATATGTATGATGGCAAAACGACTTCGCAAAGGCGCGGAAATCCGATCGAGATCATTGGCGGTTGCAATGGGATAGACACCGTCGGTCGGAATAGTGCATTCCATATAATTATCCGTGAAACCGAGATTATCGAGCAGGGTCAGCAATGCATCTGCCGGATTTCCGTTGGTGGCATCGTGATCTGCCTTATCGAGCTCATTGATGATAAAAACGAGATTGGAGGAATGTGCCTCGGAATAAGCCTCCATGATTCTTCCGGGCTTCGCATTGGTATAAAGTCTTGGACTTCCGGTCAGAGATTCGGCATCGCGAATGGCGGACATATCGAGGGTGGTCCAAGGCAAATGCAGTATGCGGGCAACCGAATAGGCAATTTGTGATTTGCCGATTCCTGCGGGGCCGACCAGAAGCAGGCCGTAGGCAGGCAATGTGTGGGTACGGTTAATCTGGATGATAGTTTCAATGATGCGCTGCTTTACACGGTCAAGGCCGTAAAGCTCTTCGTCCAGGATCTGCCGCGCTTTAATCGGATCAATGGATGGAAAATAAGAGCCTTTCCATTGGATGTTCAGCATCATGGAGAGTGCACGCTGTGCATGCCGCCGTTCTTCCGGACTTACGGTGTTCTGGCGGATAATCGTCATATTCCGTTCTGCCCAGGTTCGGATGTTTTTTGGCAATGTGTTTCCGGCGCAACACAAGAACGTGGAAAAATCATGTATATCACGGAGTATAGCCGTGTCTTCCGGAGAAACGGTATCGGTTTCATCATCTTCGATACGATCTGCCGGATGACTTAAAAAGAGTCGGGAAAGGACAAACTGCAAAAAGGCATCCCGGCTCGGTGCAATGGACAGAGAAGCGTCAACGGCACGCATTTTCAGTACAGAGCAGGCGGAGTCTCCTTTTTTTATGCTGAGTCGTATGCGGTAATGGTTTTCGCCCAAATGACGGATCAGGTCGACAAAGCGGCTGTCTATAGAAAGGAGCGGCCAGGATTCCGCGGTCCCGTTCTTTTCAATCTGAAAAAGCAGCCCCTTGGAAGGATGCAGAAAGCTTCCGTAAAGATGATGGGAAGCAGTGTTGCCTGCCGCTGCTGCCGATAGTGTGAAAATCGGATACGCAGCGGAAGCTGTTTCATTGGCTTGATTCAGAAATAAACAGGAACCGGCCGGACTCAGCGGTGCTGCCGGAACCGTGTCAGATGCATTGTCACTTTGAAAATCAAAAACGCGATCACCCGCCATATTAGACATCTCCTTCATTAATATATTGTTTTGACCGGGAAACAGGTCCATGGGAATTCATCCGGTATGGAGACCTGAAGTGATACGGTTTCGCCGCTTACAGGATCCGGATAAGATAATTCATTGCAAAATAAAGCCAGATGCGGTGATGAAATGCGGGAACCATATTTTCCGTCTCCGACAAGCGGCATATGTCGACTGGCGAATTGGACGCGGATCTGGTGAAAACGACCTGTGTCGAGATGGACCTGTATGAGAGATAGCGAATGGTTGTCATTCTCGGAATGAGTAAGGACGGTATAATGCAGGCGTGCTTCTTTTACGCCGTGCCGCATTTTTTTGACAGGAAACATTTTCTGTTTGATCCGGTCCTTATATAAAAGGTCTATAAAGTCTCCTTCTTGTTCGGAAGGGCATCCGTCCACTACGATTTGGTAGCTCTTTTTTAATGCATTATCCTGAACGGCTTTGGAAAGCACTGCGGCGGCTGTTTTACTGCGGCCGTAGACTAAAAGACCGGCGGCTGTTTTATCAAGACGGTGAATACAGTAATAGTCTTCTTTCTGCCCACCGAGCTGCGCGGCTAATGCGGCCGGAACTTCATGCTCTGCGTCCATGCCGTAGGGTTTCAGGACGACAAGGTCGGATTTGGTCTCTCGTATAATGGTCAGCATTGGGAAGTCTCCTTGATTTTGATGAATACGCCGTTGTTGCCACGTTGGCCCCGGGTATAGCGATGGCTGAATAAAAGATCGTGGTTTTCGTAAGTGCAAAGATCCGTGACATAAATCCTGCTTGCCGGGACACCGGCTTTTTCTAAAAGGATACGGTTTGCGGCCCAAAGATCCAGATGATATTTGTGTTCTCCATCAGGATTGAAGCCATTGTCAATCAGGATTTCAGAGGCGCGGTCTTTAAAAAGCTCCAGAAAAGGCTGTGCCACTTCTTCGGAAATCTCATAATGCTCTTTGCTGATGCTGGGGCCGATGGCGCAATGAAGATCCGAGGCCATGGTGCCGTAGACTTCGTGCATCCGTTCTATAGTTTTTGCACCGATGTTGTTCACGGTGCCTCTCTATCCGGCATGACTTGCTCCGATGGCATGATGAACCGGATCGACAAACAATAACGGAGTGCAGTCTGCGGCAAAGATGGATAAAACAAGTCCCGGTACATTCGTAATCAGACCATCGACATCCTGATACGTGAGAGGTTTTGTCAGACCCATGCCGGCGTCTTGAGAAGTGACGGTTCGGATATTTGTGGTATGGGTTTGCATGCTGAGTACAAACTGATCTTCGGGTGCTTCCATAAGAGAGGCGATTCTGTGGTAATTTTCCCGAACGTCTTCGGTGCGATCTCCTCTTGTGAAACTAAGGTTCATGCTTTCGAAGATTCCTCGGCTACTTCCGCCGAGACGGGTGGAAAAGACGTGGTGGATCATACCGAGTGCTTCCAGCTCCGGAAACTGTAAATAAGGGATTGAAATTTCCTGAGAGGTTATATGGGTACAAAGATTCATAGGATGGTCACTGGCGTGACGGTGAAGAGCAATCATAAAGAACCTTTCTTATTTATATGATGCCTCTTATTCTATATGGAAACAAAGGCAAAAACAACCGTTCCTTTGCTGGGGCGGGATGCAGAAAAGTTATGCCGAGAATACAAAAAAACTGGATGATAATTCATCCAGCTTCGAAGTGACGGATCCGGGAATCGAACCCGGGATTCAGCCGTGAGAGGGCTACGTCTTAACCGCTTGACCAATCCGCCATACGCGCCGCATCGATGCGACTCGTACAATATAGCAAAGGGCTTATTCTTTGTCAATCATTTTTTTCATATCTTTGAAAAAATTTGGATATGATATTTCGATGCATTCCGCATCGTGAATCGTAACCGTAGTATCGCGGGTTCCTCGAAGTGCCAGAACGGCAAAAGTCATGGCAATACGATGATCTTTAAAAGAATCTATAGAGGCGCTGCAAAGCCGGAGCTTTTTTCCTTGGCCATGAATGATCATGCCGTCTTCTGTCTCTTCTGCCGAAATGCCAAGAGACGATAGCCCGGCCACCATGGTCTGAATTCGATTTGATTCCTTAACTTTCAGCTCTGCTGCATCATAGATTCGGCTGTCCCCTTCTGCGGCAGCAGCAACCGCAGCGATAACCGGCAATTCATCGATCAGTGTAGGAATTAATGCACCGCCGATATCCACGGCGCGAAGGTTTTCCGTATAGCAAACGTGAAGATCGGCCACTTCTTCTGCTCCGGCCAATCGCTGGTTCACCAGAGAGATATTTGCACCCATACGGCGATATACTTCCAGAATTCCTGCACGGGTCGGATTGATTCCTACATTCCGGATCAGGAGATCCGAACCGGGTACCAACAGTGCGGCGCTAATGAAATAGGCGGCGGATGAAATATCTCCCGGAATCTCCAGAGTGGCTGCAGGAGCAATCAGTTGCGCACCCGGCTGCAGTGTAATCTCTGCTCTTCCGTCTGCCAGTGTTTTTGTAGAGACCGTTGCGCCTAAAGCTCGGAGCATACGTTCGCTGTGATCTCTGGAAAGATATGGCTCCATGATACGCACCGGTTGAGAAGCATATAATCCGGCAAAAAGGATTGCAGATTTTACCTGTGCGCTGGCTACAGGAGATTCATAATCAATACCATGCAGACTCTGTCCGTGAATTTCCAGAGGAGCACATCCGTTATCCTTTTGAGAACGAATGGATGCACCCATTTCCCGCAACGGTTTCATGATGCGGTTCATGGGGCGTTTTTGAATGCTTTCATCACCTGTGACGCAGGAGTCAAAATTCTGTGCGGAAAGAATGCCGGAGATTAAACGGGTTGTTGTTCCGGAATTACCGCAGTTAAGGATATGTTCCGGTTTTTGCAGCCCATGGAGACCACGGCCTTCGATCTGCACTTCGGTTTCGTCGTCGCTTAATGTGATTGCAATGCCCATATCGCGAAAGCAGCGAATGGTCGATAGACAGTCGGCGCCGTTCAAAAAACCGGTAACCCGTGTTGTGCCTTCGGAAAGTGCTCCGAGCATTATTGCACGGTGCGAGATACTTTTGTCACCCGGTATGGTGATTTCTCCGGAAAAGGGTGCGGCTGCACCCTGTATGCTGATATCCATGAATGCCTAATCCTCTCTGGTCTGGTTTCTGTTTAGTCGATGAAGCCTTTCATGCGGATGTAATCCTTCATTAATACTTCCATTTCGTCATAATTAATACGGCTTGCATTGATCATAAGGTCATAACGATCCGGTTTCATCCAGTCTTCGCCGGTGTAATAGGTATGATATTCCTTACGCTCTTTATCAATTTTGTGAATCTGCTTTAAGGCTTCTTCCTCATTGATCTTATTGTATTCCATCACACGTTTGGTTCGTGTTACAAGATCGGCATATACGAACAGATCCACATGATTTTCGAGATTTGCCTCTGCCAGAATGTAGTTTGAGCAGCGACCGGCAATGATGCAGGTCTCATTCTGCGCGATTTCGCGAATGACTTCGGCCTGAAAACGGAAAAGATTCTCCGGAGAAACGATATTATCGTCAAGATTTGGCTTACCAATGTCCGGTTTGAAACTGTTGACAATCTTATAGAGGATATTATTGCCGGCTTTTTCATCGGCAAGACGGAAATACTGCTCTCCGATAGCAGTCCGCTCGGAGGTGAGTTTCAGAATGTCATTATCATAAAAGTGGATACCCAGATCCTCTGCAAGCCGTTTGCCGACAAGGCGTCCACCGGAGCCATACTGTCTGCCGATTGTGATGACAAAATGTTTTTTGATCATAGAATGCCTCCTCATCAAGAACAATAAATTATGATCTTTGGATCAAATTTTTATGATTTTATTATAACAGAAAGTCTTACCTACGGACAATGAAACGAGAGAATTTTATAAGATGAATAACTTATAGGATGGATAACTTTGATAATCTGCTTTTTAAATCCCCTCTTTTGTGGAAAGGAGAATACGGTCGTTGTCAAAGGCTTTGCCGGCGCCGATCTGGAAGCGGTCCAGAAGATCATTGACGGTCATTCCCTTTCGGGCGTCTCCGGAAACGTCAAAGACGATGGAGCCGTTGGCCATCATAAGTGTACGGTTTCCGAGTTCCAGAGCCTGATTCATATTGTGCGTAACCATAAGACAGGTAATCTTCCGCTCGGCAACAATGGTTTTCGTAAGTTCGAGAACCTTGGAAGCGGTGCTTGGATCCAAAGCGGCGGTGTGCTCATCCAGCAGTAAAAGCTTTGGCGTAACCATGGTTGCCATAAGGAGCGTCAGGGCCTGTCGCTGGCCGCCGGAAAGCAGTCCGACAGGATGGTTCATACGGTCTTCCAACCCCATATCCAGAAGGCTCAGCTCCTCTCGGAAGAAATCACGGTCTTTTTTGCTGACACGGCTGAAGATCTTTCCTTTTCGATTGGAAGCTCGTAAAAAAGCAACGGATAAATTTTCTTCGATTGTCATATGCGGTGCGGTTCCGGTAAGAGGATCCTGGAACAGACGTCCGATATAACGGCTTCTTTTATGTTCCGGAACAAAGGTGATATCCTCATCATCCAGAGAAATGAAACCGGAATCGGTATAAAAGCTTCCTGCAATCGCATTGAATAATGTAGACTTTCCGGCACCGTTCGAGCCGACAATGGTGGCAAAATCGCCATCGGCCAGATGCAGGCTTAAATTGCATAAAGCCCGCTTTTCATTGACGGTACCCGTATTAAAGGTTTTGGAAATATGTTCAATTGTCAACATGATCACTGTGCTCCTTTCAGTTTCTTCCGCTCTGCCATGGCGATGGCCTGCTTCTTTCGGAACAGAAGAAGTTCCTTGGCGCGAGGGGCTGCGATGGCAATGGCAACAATAACGGCGGATACCAGTTTAAATGCTTCGGTCGGGACATTTAAACGAAGGGCCAGAGAAATGATGAAGCGGTAGAGACAGGATCCGAAAACAACGCTTATAATCCGGAACATCATTTTTTTGTGCGTGGCAAAGGTCTCTCCAATGACTAAAGAAGCCAAAGCGATGGTGACCATGCCGGTACCGAGGTTGATGTCGCAGGTTTTGTTATACTGTCCGATCAGAGAACCGGCAAGACCGGTCAGGGAGTTTGCGGCGCAGAGACCGACTGTGATGGTGAAAGCCGGGTTAATCGAGGAGGCACGAACCATGGCAGGACTGTCACCGGTTGCGCGAATAGAGAGGCCGAGCGTTGTGGACAGGAACCAACGGATGACAAGGCACACTATAAGAATTAAAAGAGCCAAAAGAATCAACGTGCTCCAGTCGTTCCAGAAAGCGGAACCGGAAAGGCTTTTAAAAAGCGTAAAGATGGTGTCGGTGCCGAAAATAGAGACATTGGAACTGAATCCCATGACGGCAAGGTTGATGGTGTAGAGACCGGTATTGACGACAATTCCTGCCAGAATGCTTTCAACGCCGAGCCGGGTCTGCAGAAATGCCGTAATGAAACCGGAAAGAATACCCGCTCCCATGGCAAGAAATAGACCAAGAATCGGGTGCCCGGCAATGGTTACGATTGCGCCGACAGCACAGCCCAAAGTGTAGCATCCATCCGTGGAAAGATCACAGATATTCAGAATGGAATAGCTGATGAACAGGGACAGGGCGACCAGAGAATAGATAAGACCTACTTCCAGCGCCGTACGAATGATTCCGGCAGTAAGAAAACCAGTCACGTTAAACCTCCAAGTGTAACATTAAAATTGTGTAGTTCTTTTCATATTATAATACAAAGCCGGCGACATTGACAGAAATATGCTTCCCGGTTAAACGCCGGGAAGCATACGGAGCAAAGCAGCCTGGATTGTTATGAAAAACTTTAATTTGCGAATTCTTTATTGGTTTTGGTCTCAACAACCTGTGTGCAGAGCGGTTTAAAGGCCTCTTCTACAGTCTTAAGATCAAGACCAAGTGCGGAACAGGTATCGGTGTTGATGGTAGCAATACCGTTGTCGAAGGTCTCGACTTTTAAAGAAGCCGGGTCAGCACCATCCACAAGTACTTTAGAAACCATATCAGCGGTAGCGGTTCCAAGATTTGCGTAATCTACTCCATATCCGACGAAAGCACCGTTCAGTGCAAAGGAATCGGCACCGGCATAGTGAGGAATCTTTGCGGCCTGAAGCTTTTCATAAAATGCGAGTTCAGCCTTTTGGATGGTGTTGTCGGTCGGTGTGAAAACGGCATCCACACCTTCTGCGATCAGTGCATCGGCTGCCTGAGACACTTCGTCTGTTGTTGTACCGGTCTTTTCAATATACTTGATACCCTTGTCATCAAGATATTTTTTCGCTTCCTCGATCGGAACTTTAGAAGAATCTTCGGACTTTGAGTACAGGAGACCGACATAATCGATATCCTTGTTTGCTGCAAGCATCAGATCCATGATGGCATTGGTGTTCAGGAAATCGGATGTACCGGTAATGTTTGCACCCGGAGCATCCATGCTTTTCACCAGTTTTGCGGAAACCGGATCGGATACTGCCGAAAAAACGATTGGTGTATTACTGCCCTCTGCTGCGGCCTGAACAACCTGGGCGGCCGGGGTGGCAATCGGAACGATTACATCCACTTTATCGGAAAGCAGCTGGGAAGCAATCTGATTCAGAACGGTTGCGTCTCCCTGTCCGTTAAAGGTGTAATCTTTATAATCAAAGGTAACCCCCTTCTCTTTGGAAAGCTTGTCAAGCTCCGCTTCCAGATTCTTTTCAATCTGGTTTAAAGACGGATGATCGACAAACTGTACAATGCCGACTTTATAGGTTTTTCCGTCTGCGGCAGCCGTTGTGGCAGCAGCTGTGCCGGCAGCGGCACTGGTGGCTGCAGGAACCTGAGAAGAGCCGCATGCGGTTAATGCAGCGATCATTGCAAGGGCCATGGTTACAGTTGATACAGTTTTCTTCATTTTGATATCTCCTCTAAAAATGGTTTTAGCTGGAGGATGGGACGGATTCGTAAGCAGATCGAAAAAGGAAAACAAAAAGCCCCATGTATGGATTGCTCCATACATGAGGCGAATAAATTCATTATCCGTGGTACCACTCATTTTACCGAATCGGTCACTTTTTCACATACCAGCATATGTGCTGCCTGATAACGGTGCAGTACCCGTCACTCGATACTGGAGTATGAAATCATATGGTTCTCGAGTGCCCTCCAGAGTCCATTCACTTATCCGTTCCATACCGCGTTTCCATCGTCGGCGGCTCTCTCTGATTTCGCAGATAAACTACTTCTCTCTGTCATTGGTTTAAGTATTTTCTGTTTGCATGTACTTTAACACTATGAAGCAATGCTGTCAACCCTGTTTCTTTTTTTCTCAGAAAAATTTACAGATCCGGGATTGGAAGTGGTATTCGCCGAAACCGGTTGACTCCGCATCAGCGGTTCATTTCGGAATGGAATCCGGAAGAATAATGATCGGCAATAACACTGTTGATTTCGTGAAGATTCGACTGCGGCAGATCTCCGGGAATCGTATTCTTCATAGCAGAAGTTGCATTGCCGTACTTCACAGCCTCTCCGACGTCGCCGTTGGAATGGATAAGACCGTATAAAGCGCCGGAAATATAAGCATCGCCGGAACCGATGCGGTCAACGACATCGATGTGATCATAGGAAGGCTCTTCGAAATACATATCCTTTATGGCGTCATAGGCCACCGAGCCAAAGTCATGGCATTTCGGACTGTGAACGGTACGCTGTGTCGCAAAAACGGCTTCAATCGGAAAATCCTCTGTAAAGCTTTTAATCATCTCCCGACAGGATCCGCTCTTTAAAAAGGTCAGCTGCGCGGTGGACTCAGAGCAGAAAAAGATATCAACATACGGGAGAATTTTTGTGATGGTTTCCCGGGCGTCATCTCCGCTCCACAGATTACCGCGGAAGTTCACATCAAAGGAAATCAGAGCACCTTCCTTTTTGAAGCGCTTGATGGCTTCAATAGCGGTTTCGCGAATATTAGGACAAAGTGCCAGAGTGATTCCGGAAGTGTGAAAACATTTTGTGCTTGTGAAGACGCTGGGATCGATCTCATCAATGTTTATGGAGAAAAAGCTGGAGTTCCGACGATCGTAAATAACCTGCGGTTTACGTGGATATGCGCCGTATTCGTAAAAATAAATGCCGACTCTCGCATCTTCTGTTTTATCAAAGATAAAAAAATCATCCGATACACCATACGAACGGACGGTGCCGCGAATGTATTGTCCCAGATCGTGAGCCGGAAGTTTGGAAATGACACCTGTGTGCAGACCAAGCAATGAAGCTCCGACAGCGACATTCAGCTCCGCACCGCCAACATTTTTTTCAAAAATGTCGGATCTTGCGATACGTTCGTTGCCGGGAGGCGACAAACGCAGGAGAAGCTGACCCATTGTGACGAGATCAAAAGGTTTCTTGGGAAAATTCATATGAACACTCCTTACAGCGATAATCGGGGAATGCCACGCGCAGCGGCGGGAATGCGTCATCTTTGCTGTGCAGAGCTCCCTGACATGGTTAATTTATGCATTGATTTTATATCATTAATTCTGTATAATCAAGAAAAAATGTAAACGCTTTCATCAAGCAGATGAGATGCTATCGGATGAGGTAAAAAAAGAAATTATGAATATTTATGACATTTCCAAGGCGGCGGGTGTTTCCATTGCGTCCGTGTCGCGGGTAATCAATGGCGCTGAAAATGTTTCAGAAAAAACGAGACAAAAGGTGCTCGCGATCATTGATCAGTATGGGTATACGCCGAATGCATATGCACGTGGTCTTGGCCGTGGATCTATGAAGACGATCGGCATTATGTGTTCGGATGCTTCGGATATTTATCTTGCCAATGCCATTTATTTTCTTGAGACGGAGCTTCGGCAGAACGGATACAATTCGATCCTCTGCTGTTCCGGTTATGATCTCGAAAATAAAAAGGCATCCTTTGAGCTACTGAAATCCCGCCAGGTTGATGCCGTCATTATGGCCGGATCCAAATACGTGGAGATGAATGATGAGGACAATGCCTATGTAATAGAGGGCGCCAGGGATTTCCCGGTAATGCTCTTAAATGGTGATTTGGACGCCCCGAATATTTATTCCACCTGCTGCGATGATCGGGGCGGTATGAAAAATGCGGTTATAAAACTGCATGAATCCGGTGCGAGAAATATTTTGTATGTGTATTCTTCCGAGAGTTATTCCGGTATAAAAAAAATCGAGGGTATCCGAGCCGGTATGAAGGAATGCGGCCTTCCGGATGATGCTGTGCGTATTCTTAAAGGGAAAAAGGACTTTAAGGATATTGCGGATCTTCTGCAGGAGGAATACAGAAAAGCTCCGTTTGATGCAATTATTGCATCTTCGGATACCAGCGGTGTCGGCGCTATGAAATTTGCTATTCGTGAGAAGCTGAAGGTCCCGGAGGAGCTGCAGATCGTAAGCTTTAACAACTCGGTTTTAGCGGAATCGACCAATCCGGAGCTTACAAGCATTGATTCGAAACTGGAAACGCTTTGTCAGCATACGGTGAAGACTCTCCTTCAGGTGCTCAGTGCTTCGGACGATGAGCTTCCGGATATTTCGCAGAAAAAAATAATCGAAACGGAAATGATTATCCGCGGAACAACACGTTTTTCATAATGAGCAGTAACAGCCCGTAAAGATTTGGTAAATAGCCGGTTTTCCGGAATTTATAATAATATTCTTTTTGGAGGTAATTTTACGATGAAGGCTTTTATGGATAAGGACTTCCTTCTTTCAAATGAGGTGGCAAAACAGCTTTATGCTGATTATGCAGAAAACACACCGATTCTTGATTATCATTGTCATATCAATCCGCAGGAGATTGCCGAGGATCGTCAGTTTGATAATATTTTCCAGGTATGGCTTGGCGGAGATCATTATAAATGGCGTCAAATGAGAACAA
>ONLM01000261.1 GCA_900318695.1 uncultured Eubacteriales bacterium
CTTTTTTACAGCAATGCATTACGGAAATTTTCCGACATAAAGCAATAATAATGAGTAGGGCGTCCCTGTTTCACTTCCTTTTCCGGATGGATAGCATCCGTAAGCCGCACCAGCTTTAAATCTGCAAGCTTTGACAGAATACGGCTTGCAGAACGAGGCGTGATTCCTAAAAGTGAAGCAAGATCATGCGAATTCAAAAGCTGCTGTTCATCCTGTTCGAACATACTGATCAGCTTTAAAATATTTGTCTCATTGATTCCCTGTTCTCTTGCAAAATTCAGGGCCTTTTCGTTGGAATAATTATAGATCAGTTTTGTATCTGCTGAAAGCGGACCGGTCACCGTTCCTTCTTCTCCCACAAAAAAGGCATCATTCCGGCCATAACGGTTTGCCTCCAGCAGTGCATGCTCTGAAAAATATCTAGAACGTTCTTTGGAAGACCCCAATCCCGCACCGATTCGGAACGGAAAGCCAAGTTTCTTTTTGAATTCCATCAGAAGAGGGCGCAGTACTTCAATTTCAAATGTACCCGTTTCCAGCTGCGCATGCAGTTCAAACTGATTGAATCCCTGATTGATGGAAAAATGCATATGCGTAGACTTACGAAAATCCGCAAGCATTTTATAAACCGTTGCCTCCCGGTATTCCTGCTCCTCCTGCTCGATATCCTCTGTAAACGGAAGTCGAATCAGCACATTAAGCTCATCCTTCTGGTCCATCTGATTCAGCCGAAGCTCTTTCAAGGCAGAACGGATGGATTTTACGATCATTTCTTCCGACGGAAAAACCGCCACATAAGGAATATGCAGTTCATCCAGTCTCTTCAGATTGTTGATTGAACGGGAGAGGATCAGATCAATCTTTCCCTCATCCCAAAGTTTCTTTGCATATCCTGTAATATGCCGATAGTCATAATGCGTATCTTCAAAAAAATACGGACACTCTTCTTTCTTAATATATTGCGTCACATCCATATATTGGTTTGTAACCGTCAGGAAATCACAGAATACCCGGTTCAACGGTGTCTTAGGATGCTCAATCTGGAACTGAAGAAGAATGGATAATACATCAATCGGTTCATATGCCGTAAAGGTACACGGAATACGAATATCCGGAAACTTATTCTTTATATAATGATATCCCAATTCTCCCGAAAAAAAGATAACATCACATTTTCCTTTACAATCCTGATAAATATCATCGATATCCGACATCTTCCGGTACACATATTGAAAAAACTGGCAACCGAAATCGTGCTCTGCAATTACTTTATCTACAGGCTCCAACGAATGATCCGGACTGACAATGGCGACATTGATCACAGCTATACCTCCGATTTGCATCGACTTTAAGACATAAACGACACAATATCATCAAAAAATCTAGCACTGTACTTACTCAAAGTCAATCCTTCCGGGACAGGAGGCAGTATAGATTTTAAATGTAAAATGAGCTATACTATACGCGTTAAATTTTGCAATGAACTAAAGAGAGGGATTCATGGGTAGACCAAAGGGTAGCAAAAACAAGCCAAAATCAGCAGTTAAGACAAAATCGCAGGCCGTTCCGCAGCAGGAGCCGGCAGTGTTTCGTGATGAGATTACCATCATCATTATTTTTGCCGTATCTGCTTTTTTGTTGTTATCAAATCTTGGTTTCTGCGGACTTGTCGGTTCCGTCTTAAAAAATATACAGCTTGGATTATTCGGCACGATCGGTTATGCGTTTCCGGTCATTCTTAGTTTTTCTGTCGTATTCATTCTTGCAAATATCGACAATCCATATATCACAGAGAGAGCAGCCGCTTCTCTTTTTATGCTCGTATTCATTTCTGCCATCCTGCAGCTGACCGTCGGCGGCGGTGCAGAAGATCTGAATCTTCTGGATTTCTATCGTCAGGGAGCGGAAAACGGTGTAGGCGGAGGTATGATCGGCGGTGCTCTGGCCCTTCTTTTATATGCCATCGCCGGACAGATCGGCGCTATGCTGATTCTTCTTGTCGCAACGTTCATCTGTCTTATTTTCGTAACCGGAAAGCCTCTGGCCAGTATGCTGACCAGAAATTCCATGATTGTTGCCGGAAAGGCCAAGGATCGTGCCAAGGCAGATTTTACACACTTTTCCGAGAATGCCCGTCAATATCGTGAAGAACGCCGGCAGTTAAAAGAAGACCGACGCGCATCCGACGCCGCTTCCAGTGGCCGCGGCGTCGATTTTAATGCAATCAATCTGTTAGGTACACCAAGTGAGCAGGCCCTTCGGGAAGCTGATCTCCGGGATCTTCCATTCCCGGAAGACGAAACTTCCGGTTTTATGGATCGTGCAATTCATAAGGCACAGGTTGAAAATGCTGAGACCTATAAGATTCCGGAGACGCCTTCTGAAAAGCCGGCCCTGGCACCGGCACCGGAAGCGATCCAGACATCCGACAGTACCGTTTTGCCGGCTGAAACAGAAGAGAGCTGTGTTCCGTCCTCCGCAGATATTTTCACCGGAAGCATTTCCGGACCATATCACCAGGAAACCGGAACCACTACCGTTACCGATCCGTTCAGCGGGCTTACCATCCGTGAGGTACCGGCCGGTGAGACGTCGGAGACACCGGCTCCGGTTCTGTCCGAAGATCTTTCTTCCGATATAACCGATGCCGATTCTTCACCGATTCATAACCACTTTGAGGATGCCACTGATCCGATTCTGGAGGATCTGGAAGAACCGGAAAATACACTTCCGGCTGAAACAGAGGACGATATGGAGCTCTCTGATCTTGAAGAAGCGGCTCTTACCGGAAATCATCTTGACACCGATGATCGCGGACGTATTACCCTGTCAAGCGGAGATCCAGTCGAAGGAACCCGCCGTGTCGTCACTTCCAGCGGTCAGGTTATCGAAACGGACGTAGAAGATCTTCAAAAGAAGGTAATTACCCGTCAGGAGCAGGAAAAACTTTCCAATACGCCAACCGAAGCCGACAACTTAAAAACACAGCAGGAAATTTTAAAGAGTCAGAACCAGAAGCCGAAAAAGCCATATAAAATCCCGCCGCTTCATCTGCTTCAGACCGGAGGGCAGCAGGATCTTGATACAGAAGAGGAAATCAAACAGAATGCCATCATTCTGCAGCAGACTCTGAAAAGTTTCGGTGTCGGCGTTATGGTTACCAATGTTTCCGTCGGTCCGGCGGTAACCCGCTATGAACTCCAGCCGGAGATTGGCGTCAAGGTTTCCCGTATCGTTTCTTTGACCAATGATATAAAAATGCGGCTTGCTGCAGCAGATATTCGTATCGAAGCACCGATTCCGGGAAAATCCGCTGTCGGTATTGAGGTTCCGAACAAGCACGGCGCCACCGTATATCTGGGTGACATTTTCCGATCCAGAGAATTCCAGGATGCGAAAGCCAAGATTGCATTCGGTGTCGGAAAAGACATCGCCGGAAAGACCATTATTACCGATATCGCGAAGATGCCGCACCTTCTGATCGCAGGTGCTACCGGCTCCGGTAAATCCGTATCCATCAATACCTTGATCATGTCCATTTTGTATAAATACAAGCCGGAAGACGTCCGCATGATCATGGTGGATCCAAAAGTTGTCGAATTATCCGTTTACAACGGTATTCCACATCTTTTGATTCCTGTCGTTACCGATCCGAAAAAAGCGGCTGCCGCACTGAACTGGGCGGTGGCGGAAATGACCGATCGTTATAAAAAGTTTGCAGAAAGCGGTTCGCGCGATTTGAAGGGATATAACGAAAAGGTTGAACGTGTCCGTCAAGATCCGGATATTCCGGAAGACAAAAAACCGGAGAAACTGCCGCAGATTGTTATTATCATCGATGAGCTGGCTGACCTTATGATGGTTTCTTCACAGGAAGTTGAGGATGCCATCTGCCGTATCGCACAGCTTGCCCGTGCCGCAGGTATGCATCTCGTCATTGCGACACAGCGTCCAACCGTTGATGTCATTACCGGTCTCATCAAGGCAAACGTGCCAAGCCGTATTGCCTTTGCCGTTTCTTCCGGCACAGATTCCAGAACCATCATCGATATGAATGGTGCCGAAAAGCTCCTTGGTAAAGGTGATATGTTGTTCTTCCCTCAGGGTATTCCAAAGCCTGTCCGTGTTCAGGGCGCCTTCGTCTCCGATCAGGAAGTACAGGCTGTAGTTGATTATATTAAGGATACCAGTGACGCCTCCTACAGTGAGGCTGTTGCCACACAGCTTTCTTCCTCCGGAAGCACAAACGGCCCGTCCGGTCAAAATGACTGCGATGAACTGTTTGCAGAAGCCGGTGCGTTGATCATCGAGTCCGAAAAAGCTTCCATTGGTATGCTCCAGCGTAAATTCCGCATCGGTTTTAACCGGGCGGCACGTATCATGGATCAGCTGGCCGATGCACATGTGGTCGGTCCGGAAGAGGGCACAAAACCGCGGAAAATTTTAATGTCTCTTGCGGAATTTAATCAACTTGTTAACCCGCAGTAATATTTCATTACTGTTGTTTATTTCATGCTATGGAAGGCAGGTAAATTGGAATGAAGTCAGATATTCAAATCGCTCAGGAAGCAGTTATGCAGCGCATCACCGACGTGGCATCCCACTATGCTATTGATCCAGACGATCTCGAGCTCTATGGAAAATATAAAGCCAAACTCAGTGATGATCTTTGGGAGCGCATCAAAGATCGCCCGAACGGTAAACTCGTGCTGGTTACCGCAATCAATCCGACACCAGCAGGAGAGGGAAAGACAACGACTTCGATCGGTCTCACCGACGCGCTGAATGTTATCGGCAAAAAAGCGGTTGTCGCTTTACGTGAACCAAGCCTTGGTCCATGCTTCGGAATCAAGGGGGGTGCTGCCGGCGGCGGTTATGCCCAGGTCGTACCGATGGAAGATCTGAATCTTCATTTTACCGGTGATTTTCATGCCATCACCAGTGCAAATAATTTACTTGCCGCTCTGCTCGATAACCATATCAAGCAGGGAAATGAGCTTCGCATCGATCTCAAAAACATCAATTGGAAACGTTGTGAAGATATGAATGACCGTCAGCTCCGCAATATCGTTATCGGTATGGGCGGAAAGGGCGATGGTGTGGTCCGGGAAGACCATTTTGTAATCACCGTTGCCTCGGAAATCATGGCCATTCTTTGTCTTGCCGATGATATGGAAGATTTGAAGCGTCGTTTGGCCCGTATCATCGTTGCCTATGACGTAGAAGGCAAACCGGTTACCGCAGAAGATCTGCACGCTACCGGCGCAATGGCCGCTTTACTGAAGGACGCTATCAAGCCAAATATCATCCAGACACTGGAACATAATATGGCTATTGTACACGGCGGACCGTTTGCCAACATTGCCCACGGCTGCAACTCGGTCCAGGCAACTCGCTTCGCCTTGAAGCTTGGGGATATTGCGGTAACCGAAGCCGGCTTCGGCGCCGACCTTGGTGCAGAGAAGTTCTTTGATATCAAATGTCAGATGGCCGGCTTTACCCCGGATGCCGTTGTCCTGGTTGCCACTGTACGGGCGCTGAAGTATAACGGCGGTGTTGCCAAAACCGAGCTGGTACCGGAAAATCTGGACGCGTTGAAAAAGGGTATCGTCAACCTGGAAAAGCACATTGAAAATCTCCAGGCATATGGCGTTCCGGTTGTGGTTGCCATCAACCAGTTTGCAACTGACACCGAAGCCGAACTCCGGTTTATTGAGGAATTCTGCCGTGAAAAAGGCGCTGAATTTGCATTATCCAAAGTACACGGTGAAGGCGGAAAGGGAGGCGTTGCTCTGGCCAATGCAGTTGTCCGCACTTTGGAAACCAAGACTTCTCATTTCCACCCGGTTCAGAGGCTGGAAGATGATCTTTATACCAAGATTCGTTCTGTTGCTACTACAATTTACGGGGCAGAGGATGTCATCTTTGAGCCAAAGGCAAAGAAAGCACTGGATAAGCTGATCGAACTTGGCTTCGAGCATGTCCCTGTCTGCATGGCAAAAACACAATATTCTTTATCTGACGATCCGAAGAAACTCGGCCGTCCGTCCGGTTTTAACATCACCGTTCGTGATGCCTATGTATCTGCCGGAGCCGGCTTTGTTGTATGTCTTACCGGTGATATTATGACCATGCCCGGCCTTCCAAAAAAGCCGGCAGCATTTGACATTGATGTCGTAAACGGCAAAATTACCGGTCTTTTCTAAAGCAAGAATCTACAGCGAGAACCTGAGTAATCAGGTTCTCGTACTGATTTAGATTTCTTTTATTTTAATGATTCGAGGTTATTATGGCTTTATTATTTGATTGGCTTAACGATTTTTCTTATAACACCGTACTGGGAGATCCCCGAAAGGCAACTGTCTCCGAAGTTCTCATTGACTCACGAAAAGCTGCACCGGATACCGTATTTGTATGCATGAAAGGTGCTAATGTGGATGCTCATAAGTTTCTGCCGGATGTACTGCATGCCGGATGTCGTGCCGTCGTTATAGAGGACTCCGATGAAGAGCTTACTTCTTTGGGAATTTCTCTGCCGGAACTTCAGGAATCCTATCCGGATCTCTGTGTCATCCGGACCGAGTCTGCCCGTCAGGCCCTGGCCAATCTCAGCGCAGCACGTTTTTCCTATCCTGCAAAGGAGATGACGGTTATCGCCATCACCGGCACAAAAGGAAAGACAACCACCGCACACATGATCTATCAGATTCTGAATTGCGCTGACAAAAAGGCCGGTATGATCGGCACCACCGGTATTGTCTATCCGGGCGTTCATATACAAACCAAGAATACAACTCCGGAATCCTATGATCTGCAGAAGGCTTTCCGGGATATGGTCAATGCCGGATGCGAATACGTTGTCATGGAAGCCTCTTCTCAGGCATTCAAGCTTCATCGTGTCGATGCCATTACCTTTGATTACGGTATTTTCACAAATATTGAGCCGGATCATATCGGGCCGAACGAGCACAAGGATTTTGAAGAGTATAAGTACTATAAATCCTGTATTTTCAAGCAGTCCCATACCGGCATCATTAATCTGGATGCCGATTATGCATCTGAACTTCTGCATGCAGCACCGTGCAAGATGTACAGCTTTGCCATCGACCGTACCGCAGATTTTATGGCAAACAAGCTTTGTCACGTAAATTCCGAGGACTTTGTCGGCACGGAATTTGAATTGATCGGTCATGCAAACATGGAGGTAAAGTTGTCCCTTCCGGGAAAATACAACGTCTACAATGCCCTCGCAGCGATTTCCGTGCTCAGTCTGGCAGGAATTCCGGAAGAAGCGATTTTAAAGGCGCTCCGCAACGTAAATGTGAACGGGCGTATGGAAGTTGCCTTCAAAAACAAAAATATGACGGTACTTGTTGACTATGCGCATAATGCCATGGCTATGGAAAACCTTCTTAAAACGCTCCGGGACTACAAACCGCATCGGCTTGTTGTCGTATTTGGTTGCGGCGGAAACCGCTCCAAGGATCGTCGCTACGGTATGGGAGAAACCGCAGCCAAAATGGCGGATCTCAGCATTCTCACCGCCGATAATTCCCGCTTTGAAAAAACGGAAGATATCATTGCCGATATCAAATCCACTTTGATTCCGGCCGGTGGCTCGTATATCGAGATTCCGGATCGCCGCGAAGCCATTGTCTATGCCATGACTCATGCCGAAACAGGCGATATGATTGCCGTCATCGGAAAAGGGCATGAGGATTATCAGGAAGTAAACGGTGTTCGCACCCACTTCCTGGATCGGGAAGTTATTCAGGAGACCGCTGCAATGTATCATCTTTGATTTCCTTGCAGGATCTGTTCCGGGTCCGTCGGATTATTATGTTTTTTTACAGGAGTTTTTATATGAAATCAGCAGCAGAAAGTTTCGGCTTCCGTGATGAAGGAATCGAAGAAATCGTATTGGATTCTCGTAAGACAATGCACCAGGCATTGTTTGTACCGATCATTGGTGAACGCAGTGACGGACATGACTACATTGAGATGGCCATTCAGAACGGTGCCGTAGCCGTATTAAGTTCCCGTCCGGTCGCCGCATTACAGCAGCGTTATCCGGAAGTGCGTTTTTACGAAGTGGAAAACACCATCACGGCACTTCAGGAAATCGGCTATATGGAACGTCAGCGTTTTCACGGTCCTGTCATCGGCGTGACCGGCTCTGTCGGTAAAACCACTACCCGGACCATGGTTGCTGCCGCTCTGGCTGCCAGCCGCAAGGTATTTCAGACGGCAGGTAATGCAAACTCTCAGGTCGGTGTGCCGATTACCATGTTCCAGATGGCACATTCCGGCGCAGACTGCGCTGTGATCGAACTGGGAATGTCTATGCCGGGCGAAATGACACGCATCGCCCATGTTGCCTGCGTGGACTATGCAATTATGACCAATATCGGCATTGCCCACATTGAACAGTTAAAAACACAGGAAAATATCCTTCATGAGAAGCTGCACATCCTTGACGGGGCAGAGGGGCATTGTGAACTCCTGCTGAACAGTGAAGATCCGCTTCTTTCTGCAGTCGATACCGCCATGTTGGAAAAGCTCGGTCATCTTGTTGATAAAGATGTTACCATTCATCGTTACAGTGCAAAGGACTATTCTCTGAATCTGCGTGTCAAGGGAAATCATATGCTGCAAAATGCTTCTGCTGCAATGCATATTGCAGAACTGCTACAGGCCGACACAGACGGCGCAAAGAAGGCACTGGAAGCTTTCACCGGACTGGCCGGCCGCGGTGAGACCTTCCATACTACAACCGGGCTTACCATTATCGACGATGCCTATAACGCCTCCCCGGTATCCATGAAAGCCGGGCTGGAGGTTCTTGCACAATTAAAGGGGTCCCGCCATATTGCCGTGCTGGCCGATATGCTGGAACTCGGTGAGCGTTCTCCGGAATTTCACAGAGAAGTCGGTCGTTTCCTCGCAGCACTTCCGATTGACCAGATTTATCTTTACGGCCCGCTGGCCGAAGAAATCGGCAACGGCCTTTGTGAATGCCTTCCGGAAAATCAATCCAGATCCATTTTCCGATTCCGTGATTTTGACGCGCTCCGGAAGACTCTTATGACCAATGTTCATGAGGGGGATGTCCTTTTATTCAAAGGCTCCAACTCTATGAGACTCTCCGAGATCGTCAAGGACTTCCGTAAGGATCAGCGCTGATGTTTGCACAAATCATTATTGATATCACAAGTGATGCTCTCGACCGGGCTTACACCTACCACGTACCGGAAGGTATGGATGTCCATATCGGAAATCTGGTAACAATTCCATTCGGCAACTCCCGA
>ONLM01000256.1 GCA_900318695.1 uncultured Eubacteriales bacterium
AATAATGAAATGTCCGGTAGATTGGTTCCGTTTTCCCATCGTGATATGGTTCTTGAGCTTACATTAAAAACCTGTGCAAGCTGTTCCTGTGTCATTTTCTTTTCATGTCTTAATTCTTTTAAAAATCTGCCGGTCTTTTGTTGATTCAATTACTTGCCTACCTCCTCTCCTTGGATAATTGAAGTTTATAAAATCTGTCCGCACATCTCCACGACACAAAGCGAGAAATGCCGTATTTATGCACCGGACAAGGTATGTCTGGTTGTTAAAATCCAACTATTTTACCATAATCTTTTATATACAATATCCATAAACACATCCGTCCATTCTGTCATGAATTCTTTATAAACCGGGAATGTGTCATCCTTTACATTCATGCTTTTTCTGTCGATTCCTTATAGCTAATATAACTGCACCAACTCCAGTCAGTACAAGCACAAGTATTCCATAGACCATCACAGCAAAAGCACCAACGATAGGTGTCTCAGAATCCGAACTTATAAAATAGTAGTAATAGTATGTGTTAAGTATCATTCCAACAACACACGACAGCAACAATAGCGACGAAGCTAAGAGGTACTCCCTCATGCTTTTTGCCTTAAAAACATTCATAATTGCTAATGCTACCGCAACGAGCAGCCATATAGGATTAATACCTGCCATTCCTAGCATATCCCGAATAATAAACAATACCATCGGAATTAGATTTATCCACTTCCAATACTTCATTTTTCCTCCATAAATTGCGATTTGTTACTTTTCATTTGCCTCATCCAACTGATAAAAGAATTCTCTACAAGCTCCGCAAGGCATTCCACTACCCCCCATTTGGAGCACTATCCCGAGCATTACCAACCTTTTTTTCTGATAACCTCGGCAAGATTCCTTCCGTAAGTCTCCGCACCCAAAAGATTAGGATGAAGATTATCAAGAAAATACTCACTCAGATGTGGAACAAGTGTAAAGCCATCCACAACCGTCACATTTTTGTAGCTGCCGGCAATTTTCTTAATCATGTTGCAATATCCCACGAAATTATCATAATCTGCAGGATTATCGCCTCTCCAGATAGGTGAAATGCAAAGAATTGGAATATCTCTTCCATAGAGGTCAATCAGCGTGTCATAGTATTCTGTGATATCTGATGTCTTTGTTGCATCATGATTATTATTGGTACCAAGTGCCACGATAATCTTGTCAGGAACATAACCGGACATCGGCATTAAAGATTTCTTATCATAAATGTATCCGCCAATTCCCTGATTGATAACATCATAATCCAGAATCCTGTTTGCAACACTTACATATGTCTGAGCAGAACGTAATGGACCATAGCCCTGAGTAATAGAATCCCCGAGCCACAGCACTCTCTCCTTTTTATCCGGTCTTTTTGCATCTGCATTGATTTCAAAATCTTTTAAAAGAACTGTAGCATCCGCAGGAAGATAAATTGTAACGCGCTTATTACCTTCCGGCAAATCCCATTCTATATGTCCCGTTGTATCAAGGTCTTTGACATATACAATACGGTTCACTAGTCCATCGATAACAAGTTCGAAAGAATCCTGAGACCCTATCCAAACGATTTTGTAATCAAAGGACAGCTTCGTAGCATCTGTCACCATCTCAATGGTCTTTGCCGTAGATGCCATGCAGCGATCATACCAGAAATCAAATGCCCCCTCAAAGTATTTCATTTGCTTATCAGAATACTGATACGCCTGCAGATACCCATCTTCCGTATCACGAAAACTGTATGCCCCAAAATAAAAATTCTTTAGCTGTTCATTATGAAGTCTTACTGTATTTCCCATCTACTTTTCCCTTTCCATGTCTAATTCCAAATGCGTTTTTGTAAAAGTATTATGCGGTAGTCCGCCCTTCTTCGATATGCTATTAAGAAGTAACGCAAAAGCAATCGGGAAGAAAATAAAGGAAAAAATGACTGTGGCCCTCATGACTGAAAGCCCGTTGTACTTGCGATAACATAGTTAGCATCCTTCATAGTGTAATTATCTTCTGGGATATCATTTCTGCGTTTCATCCGGATAATCCCAGAAACCGCCTGTATGGAAGTTTTCATTACCCAATGGTTTTGCTGTCAGTTTGAAGA
>ONLM01000210.1 GCA_900318695.1 uncultured Eubacteriales bacterium
GATGCCATTCTTTCAGATTTGGACAACTTGGATTATGAAGATAAGCATTACAAGAGAAGAAAAGCAGATTTAGAGGATCGTCTCAGTAAGACTTATGATAAAATCGAAGAGACAGAAAATGCTTTAGTAGAGGCTAAAGCCAAGAAGAGATCTATACTTGCGGAAAAGGTTTGCGGAGACAATATCTACAAGGCTTTAATCTTTTTTGACAAAATGTATGAGCCAATGAATGAAGCGGAACGCAGAGAGTTCTTGACTCAGTTCATTGAAAAGGTCGAGATCTACGAAGAAGAGCAGGCGAACGGTCAGTGGCTTAAATCCATAGAATTCAAGCTTCCTATCATTTCAAAGGATATGAAGATTAGTTTGGACAATGGTTCGCAAATCGAGGCAGTCGGACTCATTATGGGAATCGATTCACTGTGTGGAATGTTCCGTTGTATGAGCAACTGTCTGGGAGACGTGGCGGTCACGGCAATCGTTGCAAAGAGTGAAGGGGTGCTTGATATGAAAAAATATGCATGGATGAAATAAAAAAAGAAAATAACGGATGCCATAGATGTTCTTTGGGTAATCTGAGGCGGAACATTTTTTATAACATACTTATGATGGATGAAAAGGATAGATCAGATGAATAAGAGAAAGGAGATCTTTGATCATGAATCTGACTGCAACGATCCGTAAAGCTTTAAAAGGAAAAAACAGACTGTTATGGCCGATTCTGGCCGGCGCTATTTTATTATGCGTGGTCCGGATCATCCGGTGCGGAAAGAGTGAACCGAAAGCTCTTTCAGAATACTGGACACCGAATTCCGGGCATGTCATCGTCGAAACGGTTAAGACGGATGACTTTTCCATGGATTACTGTAAGTTCGGAACCGGAGAACATGTACTTGTTGTACTTCCGGGATTAAGTGTTCAAAGTGTAATGGGATCCGCGGATGCGATTGCAGAGGCATTCAAGGAGTATAAGGATGACTTTACGGTATATGTATTTGAACGAAGAAATACATTGCCTGCGTCGTACAGGGTTGCTGACACCGCTCGCGATACGGTCGAAGCAATTCATGCGATCGGTTTGAAAAAGGTAAGTCTGTTTGGGGCATCGTATGGTGGCATGGTATCTATGGAGATCGCCGCAGAGAATCCTGAACTTGTGGATAAAATGATTTTGGCTTCCACCGCAGCGAAAGTAATGGATGAAGAATATAAGGTTATCGAGAACTGGAGTCGCCTCGCAGAGAAAGGGGATGCCACAGAACTGTATCTAGCCTTTGGTGAGGCCCTGTATCCGAAAGAAGTGTTTGAACAATCCAGACAACTTATGACAGAGGCTGCAAAAACAGTGACTGCGGAAGATCTAAAGAGATTTGTTATTCTTGCGGAAGGAATAAAAGGATTTGATGCTTCAGAACATTTAGATCGGATACTTTGCCCTGTTCTGCTGGTAGGTGATGAACAGGACCGGGTTCTTGGTGTAGAAGCAACCAAAAATATAGCAAAGCAATTTGCCGGTCACTCCGATTTTGAATTATATTTATATGACGGATATGGACATGCGGTATATGACACTGCACCGGATTTCAGAAATAGAATGCTTCAGTTCTTAAAGAAGGACAGGAAAGGGTAAATCGTTGCTTTCAGGGGGCGGAATGCAGGTGATTTTGAGTAAACATGATCTTAAATCTCAAGAAAATCAGGATGGTTACTTTTTTTTAGCAGGCTGTGCTATAATACAGTGTCTTTACTTTTGACCCTCACTTTATATGTAAACTGGAGCATCATGAAACGCAATGCAAGGATAAAGGAAACAGAGTTCGAAAAACAACAGGAACTCATTGTATATTATGAAAAAAAAGCGGATCAAGAACGTGCAGAACTGCTGGCGGCACACTTAGGGGTGACCGTAACTTCGGAGGAGGCAGAGAGAAATAAAGCCAGATTTGCTCTTGCCTTCACGGACCATGGACTTGCATTAACTGGAGATCAGTTAAGCCTGTGTGGCGACTTTGTACATATGTTACCCAGACTTCGCTATGACAATCTCACACATGAAATTCTGGTGAAGGCCGGAAAATTAAAAAACGGCAAAGAACATCCGACAGCCGTGGATGCAACGGCGGGGATGGGTGAGGATAGCCTGCTTCTGGCAGCTGCGGGATTTGAAGTGGACCTTTATGAATACGATCCGATCATTGCCGCTTTGCTGAAAGATACGATCGAGCGCTCAAAAATGGATGAGCGTCTGGCTGAGATTGTGAAGCGGATGCATGTGCACGAGGAAAACAGTGTGAAAGCCATGCTACAGAGGGCAAAAGAGGGGGACATTCCGGATCTCATTGTTCTGGACCCTATGTTTCCGGGAAAGAAAAAGAATTCTTTAACGAATAAAAAGTTACAGATGATACAGCAGTTTGAGCGTCCTTGTGAGGATGAACTTGGTCTGCTCGATGCGGCAAGGGCTTTGAATCCATTAAAAATTGTGATTAAGCGGCCGGTAAAAGGCCCGTATCTGGGTGAGGTTAAACCGGCATATTCTCTGCAGGGAAAGACGATTCGATATGACTGTATCCTGAGGGGAAATAGTTAAAGCAATTTGGGCTATAGGTTTGCAGTGCAGTTTGGTCTGCCTGCGGAGGTGTAGTCATAGCCTGAAAAGGGCTAAGATTAATAAAAATAGAGACAGAAGGTTTTTATGCAACAGGAAAATGATGCAGTGACAGTGCAGCCGGTAGCTGCCAAAAAGAACACATTGGTAAGAAATGCGTCCATTTTAATGATGGCGACGATGATTTCAAGAATAATCGGACTCATTTATCGACGTCCGTTGGGGCGTATCCTTGGCCCGGTTGGACTGGGATATTATGGCTATGCAAGTAATTTGTATGCGATCCTGCTTTTGATCTCATCGTATTCGATCCCGATGGCCGTTTCCAAGATTGTATCGGAGCGGTTGGCATTGAAACGGTATAAAAGTTCACAGAAAGTGCTTCGCGGTGCATTGATGTATGCGGCCTTTGTAGGCGGAATTGCTGCACTGGTTGCGTATTTCGGAGGCCCCTATCTTCTTCCGGCCAATCAGCAGAATGCCTTGCCGGCTCTTCGTGTGCTGGCGCCGACGATTTTTCTTTCTGCTATTCTTGGTGTATTGCGCGGATATTTCCAGGCACATGCTACCATGCTGCCGACATCGGTATCCCAGATCTGGGAGCAGGTATTTAATGCGATTGTCAGTGTAACGGCTGCATATTTTTTGATTCAGAGTTTTGCACCGATGGGGGGAACCAAAGCAGCAATTTTCGGTGCAATCGGCGGCACCATGGGTACCGGCGCCGGTGTATTGACCGGACTCATTGTCATGGCATATTTCATCATAAAAAATGTTCCGGAATATAAGAGAGAAAAATCTCTGGATGAGACAGGCTTGGAAGAAACATATGGTACTGTGTTTAGAATCATTTTCCTGATGATGACACCGATCATTTTTACGACATTCGTAAACAATGCAAGTACCTATCTGGACAGTTATATTTTTTCAAGTATTCTGGATCGCTTTCATGTGGATGCGGATACGATTTCTGCGCAATACGGCGAATACAGTAACTATTATATTCCTATTATCAATATTGCATTGGCACTGGCTTCTGCCAGCGCTTCTGCCATGATGCCGGAAGTCTCCGGAAAATATGCGATGCATCAAATCAAGGAAGCCAATGAACAGATCAATCAGACAATCCGGCTGACGATGTTTCTCAGCATTCCGGCTATGGTGGGAGAGACGGTGCTGGCTTATCCGATCATGCGCGTACTTTTTCCGTCCGCGACAAAGCTGTCCTCGATGCTGCTTCTTACCGGCGCAATCTATATCGTACCGGCAACTCTTTCTACAATTACCGGCAGTGTTCTGCAGTCTATCGGAAAGCAGAGAAATACATTATGGAACGCGGTTTATGCCTTGATATTCAATCTTGTATTTTTAGCGGTTCTACTGCTCATTGCGCCGGGACTTGGAATCTATGCGCTTATGATTGCCAATATCATGTATTCGGTTGTATATGCGTTCTTCAATGGAATCATGCTGAAGAAATATCTAGGTTTTAAGAATGAGATCCGAAAAACATATTTGCAGCCGCTTGCGGCATCGGCACTGATGGGCCTGTTTGCTTATGGAATGTATCATTTCATATTCCATTTTAGCAAAGAACCGTATCTCAGCCTGGGTGTTTCCGTTTTAAGTGCGGTCTTTGTTTATTTGATTTTGTATGTGGCCATCTCCGGTACGACAAAGGAGGAAATGCGAAAATATCCGATGGGTACAAAGATTATAAAGGTTCTTCGTATCCTTCACATTTATCATTAATTACTCTATCGTAATCAGGTATTATCAGAGTAATCCGGCGATTGATTATGCAAAGGATTCCTCCCGGGGCAGACGTAACCTAGATCCATGGTGTCTGCCGGACATATTTTGTCCGGCAGAGGGAAAAAGATCATAGGGAGCCTGTCTGTCCGGGAGGATTTTTTGTTTTGCGATTTAAAACATTAAACTGTACTTTACTGATACGCGACAACGTGCTAAAGTATACAGGTCGGGCTGTTATTTCAGATATAATATATAGATATACAATGACGGAATAATACGGCAATTATGAATAAAAAAGTATAGGAAACCGTTTTTATATGTTCATAGTAAACTTTATTGAAGCAATTTACTCGATTCTTTGGGGAGATTTGATTACATTTCATCTCGGTGGAAACACCATAGGATTATCGCTGCTGGTAATCCTGCTGATTCCTACCGGGATCTTTTTTACGATTCGTACCGGGTTTATTCAGATTCGAGCATTTCCGAAGATGTGCAGAGTCAGCATGGAAACTGCACGGAAATCGGAGGATGGTGCTTTGTCCGGATTACAGTCGCTCATGGTCTCTACGGCAACTCGTGTAGGAATGGGAAATCTGGTAGGGGTTGTGGCAGCGATTTCCGCCGGCGGTGCAGGGGCAATCTTCTGGATGTGGCTTATGGCAATCATCGGCAGTGCAACAGCATATGTAGAAGGTACTTTGGCACAACTCTATAAAGAAAAGGATCCTTTGTACGGCGGATTCCGGGGAGGCCCGGCATATTATCTTCATGCATTGGCAGAGGAACGGAGCGGAAAGAAAAAGAAGAAAAGTATACTTGCAATGGGGTTTGCCATATCCGGTCTGATTTGCTGGTGCGGAATCAGTCAGGTTATCAGCAATTCGGTTGCATCGTCTTTTGAAAATGCATTTCAGATAAAGCCGCTTTATACAACCGTGCTCCTGGTGATTTTTTCTGCATGTATTATTCTTAAAAAAAATGCTACGGTGAAGGTACTGGATGTTATGGTACCGCTTATGGCCGGATTGTATTTATTCCTTACGTTCTTTGTTATGTTCAAGAACATCAACCTGATGCCGGAAGTTTTTGGAAAGATTTTCAGTGAAGCATTCGGAGTACGGCAGGCTGCAGCAGGTGGATTTGGTGCAGCGCTGATGAATGGAGTAAAGAGAGGATTGTTTTCCAATGAAGCCGGATCCGGTTCTGCGCCATGTGCCGCGGCGGCAGCGGATGTAGA
>ONLM01000053.1 GCA_900318695.1 uncultured Eubacteriales bacterium
CCGCAAACCGGACATACCCAGCTGTCTGGTAACGTTTCAAATGCAGTATAGGTATCAATTTCTTGCGTCTCATCACCGATCTCCGGATCATAAATGTATCCGCATACAAGACACACATATTTTTGCATATTTCCTACCTCCTTTTGTACAAAATCACTAACTCTACTGTACCATGCTGCAATTCCTTCGTCCATGCATTTTTTATTTGTTTATACAAAAAGAAAAGCTCCAGGCAAAAGCCTGGAGCTTAATCATTCTTATCTGGATCAGGAAATTATCCCTCAACCTTAACGATCTCACGCTTGTTGTAAGATCCGCATGCCTTGCAGACTCTGTGAGGCATAACAAGAGCGCCGCACTTTGAGCACTTAACAAGATTAACAGCACCCATCTTCCAGTTTGCTCTTCTGGAATCTCTATGTGCCTTAGAAGACTTGTTCTTTGGACAAATTGACATTTCAACACCTCCTTCGTCTTACCGGGCGATTATATCCAAACGGTTATTCTATGTCAAGCAGAATTCTATTCTGCCTAGTCAACACTCGTACAAGAATACTACAGTGTTGTTTAAAATGCAAGTATAATTTCAAAAAACTTATACTCACGCAACGCATTCGAAACACGATCTATACGATCATTAAGCCTCTACAAGACGTAAGGTGTCACGTGCGATTGCAAGCTCCTCGTTGGTCGGGATTAAGAAGATCTTAACCTTAGAATCATCTGTAGAAATGAGTCTCTCTTCACCGCGAACATCATTTCTCTCATCATCGATCTTTGCACCGAGATATCCAAGATACTCATCTACGATAAGCTTTCTTGTCTTCTTATCATTCTCACCAACACCGGCTGTAAATGCAATTGCATCAACACCGTTCATAGCTGCTACGTATGCACCAATATACTTTGCAATTCTGTAACGATAAGCCTCAAGGCCAACCTTAGCCATGTGGTTACCTTCCTCAGCAGCCTTCTCAACATCACGGAAGTCAGAAGAAACGCCAGACATACCAAGAATACCGGACTTCTTATTAAGAATATTCAGAACTTCATCTACACTCTTGTTCTCATGGTTGCAAATGAACTGAACAACAGCCGGATCGATATCGCCGGAACGAGTACCCATGATCAGACCCTCAAGCGGTGTAAGACCCATTGAAGTATCTACACCCTTGCCGCCAATAGAAGCAGAAATAGAAGCACCGTTGCCAAGGTGGCAAACAATAACCTTTGCATTCTTAGGATCAAGGTTGCCGAACTTAATTGTCTCATTTGATACATAAGTATGTGATGTACCGTGGAAGCCGTAACGACGAATGCCGTACTTCTCATAGTACTCTGTAGGAATTGCATAGTAGTAAGCCTTCTCAGGAATAGCCATACCGAAAGTAGTATCAAATACGGCAACATTCTTCTTGCCAGGAACTACCTTTTCACATGCTTCGATACCCATAAGGTTTGCCGGGTTATGAAGAGGGCCAAGGTCAAAGCACTCACGAATAACCTTCTTAACCTCATCGTTAACAACGATAGACTCTGTGAACTTTGTACCGCCATGAAGTACTCTATGGCCTACAGCACCGATCTCATCAACTGACTTAACCACACCATGAGAAGCATCTGTAAGTGCGTCAAATACAAGAGAAACTGCCTTGCTGTGATCCGGCATTGGAGTCTCAAGTTCAAAGTCATCCTTTCCGGCTACCTTGTGAGTAAGCTTTGAACCCTCGATACCGATTCTCTCACAAAGACCCTTTGCAAGTACTGACTCATTCTCCATATCGATCAGCTGATACTTAAGAGAGGATGAACCACAGTTAAGAACAAGAATTTTCATTAGTTTTTCTCCTTAATAGAAAAGTAAAGCCCCGTAATACCACTGCCGATATGCAGAAAGTACGGGGCTATGAAATTACATTTTTGATCCGCTAAGACAAAAATCAGCCATTCTGCTGAGCCTGTACAGCAGTGATTGCTACAACGCCAACGATATCATCTGCGAAGCAACCTCTAGAAAGATCATTTACAGGCATAGAAAGACCCTGAAGAACAGGACCGTAAGCGCCAGCCTTGGCAAGTCTCTGAACCAGCTTATAACCGATGTTACCAGCCTCAAGAGATGGGAATACTAATGTGTTTGCATGGCCGGCAACAGTAGAACCAGGAGCCTTTGCCTCACCAACAGAAGGAACAAGTGCAGCATCAAGCTGAAGCTCACCATCGAGCTGAAGCTCTGGGAACTTCTCATGTGCAATGTTAACAGCCTCTGCTACCTTGGTAACATCATCATGCTTTGCAGAACCCTTTGAAGAGTAAGAAAGCATAGCTACCTTAGGTTCAGCATCAACAAGCATCTTGAAAGACTCTGCAGAAAGGCCTGCGATCTCAGCAAGCTTGTTAGAATCAAAATCAGTATTTACTGCGCAGTCAGCGAATACGAAAAGACCGTTCTCACCGAACTCACAGTTAGGAACTTCCATAAGGAAGAAGCCGGAAACAGAGCTGATACCTGGCTTTGTCTTAAGAAGCTGCAGAGCCGGTCTGATTGTATTACCTGTAGAGTGGCATGCACCGGAAACAGCACCATCCGCATCACCGCACTTACACATAAGACATGCATAGTACATGTAATCCTTTGTCATCTGCTCCTCTGCCTGCTCCGGAGTAACACCCTTCTTAGCTCTTAACTCAACGAACTTATCGATATACTTCTGTCTGTTTGGATCCTTGTACGGATCAACAAACTTTGCGCCAGTAAGATCAAAGCCTGCACCATTCTTCTCGATCTCTTCCGGAGTACCGATGATAACAATGTTAGCGATACCTTCCTTTAAAATCTTTTCGGCTGCTTCGTATGTTCTCTTGTCCATAGACTCAGGTAATACGATTGTCTTCTTATTAGCCTTAGCTCTCTCCTTGATTACGTCAATAAAAGCCATTGGTGAATCTCCTCTCATTTTGTAAATATATAAATTGGGTTGAAGCGCAAAAAATATTAAATCGCACACTTTCAACCTGTAATACTAAGCAATTTTGGCAGAATAACCCCATGTTTTCAGCCAAATTGTACTACAATTATACACTTTTACCACCCTGTCGCAACCGGAAACTATGCATTTATTCAAGGACATCAATTCTTTTCAAAGCGTTCCAGATTCACTACCATAATGGTTGCTCCGCCGATTTCTACCGGCATAGGCATCGTTGTATACGCCGACATGGAAGTACCGGAAAGATATGGCATATTTACCGTGATTTTCTGCCGTTTTCCACATTCCTTTTTAATGATTTGAATCGCATCTTCTACTTTTTCATCGTCTGTTGCAATCATCAGTGTTGTGTTTCCCTTACGCAGAAAACCGCCGGTTGTGGCGAGTCTTGTCACCGAATATTTTGCCTGCATTAATGCATCGACCACATCATCTTCATTGTCATTCCGTACGATTGCATAGATCAGCTTCATAGTCACCTCTTAAGAAAATAATTCTTTGCTAAACGAACCAGTAAAATTTGCTTCGATTATATCATACCCTAATCAGCTTTTGTGTATATTCATTCTCTTCCATTGGATAGATCTGTCCGTAAAGATCTGCTGCGTACAAATCCATACGGAACATCCACAACGCGCGCTCCCGATCCAGCGTTCGCAGCAAGCTCTCCGCATTTACGAGTTCCTCCGGCATCTCCTTTTTCATCTTCCCCAGATATCTGGCAGGCGATGTGACTACTTCTCCCCGCAGGGCACCAAGCAGGTTCCGACTTTCCTCCCGTACCCCCAGCACGCGGAGATATGGCAGGCCGACACCAGAATAATATGCCCTTACCTCATTGAGATCTTCTGCTTTCATTCCCAAAAGAACATGCAATAGCGCTCTTGCAATTCGAGTATATGTGTAGTTTCGGCTTTTAATCCGCTGAATCCGTTCTTTAAAGGACAGTCTCTCCCTTATATCCCGTACAATGGCATCATTTATCTCTCTTGAAATATCCATGTACACCGTAAGATCAGTTCCATCATATACACTTTGAAGAAGTGCATACGAAAGCATGCCCGAAAGCATATCGAGATCGGCAAAACACGGCACCGTCGGATCCGTCGTCCCCTTCTGCTTTAATTCTTCACGAATACGGTGTGCACTTTGCAGTGCAGGATTCCGGACAATACATTGATACCGAAACGGATCCCCCTGGGCATGAATTGCACGAATGTATGCCACTCCCAGAATATCATTGGCAAGAAGATCTCCCTCTTCCTTTAACACAGTCCGGATTGCCGTGCTCCGTGCCTTGGCATAACTCTGTCCGTCGCGAAGCGCTTCCCGGATAATACGATTATATTCTTCTTTTTCCGGCGAATCCGGCCGTTCCAGACCGGCAATACGCTCCAGCCTTTCCAGATCCCCGCTCTCTGACCCAAATACCAGTGCATCCACAATCCCGGTTGCCTTTAGCACCGCAACACCCATAGAAGCAAAATCCGCTGCCGATGCAACCGAACCGACAACCGGTATCTGTATAACCATATCGACACCCTGCAATAAAGCATTCCGGGTCCGCTGATATTTGCTGAATACCGCAGGTTCTCCTCTCTGCACAAAGTCTCCGGACATAGCCGCAATGATCATACATCCCGGCCACATTTTACGAATCTGGTTTACCAGATACCGATGCCCCTCATGGAACGGATTAAATTCCGTAACGATTCCGATCACATTTCGATTTTCTACCATACGCCTCCGGCCTCCAGCATTTCTTTATTTCCACAGCCATATAGCCTCATCTCACGCATCGCGCTCGATTTCCTTGCCGTCAAAGTCCGCCCGTGCCGAGCACGGCGTCCGCTCGACGGCTTTATAGCAAAAAAGCCCGGCTTTTTCAAGTCAGGCTCTTTTTCATCCAAGTTTTGCTTTATTCTTACAGCTTACTTCATCCGCAATCGCTTCAAACTGCTTCACGTCATTGCAAAACCGTCTCGCCTGACATCCCATACAGTTTGACTTACTATTATGTTTTTCTGCACCTTCTTTATAATTATTTGCGCGGTAGCCAACTTTAAAAATATAAATTGCCAATCCTGCAAGAGCTAACAAAAACAGCCAAATGAGAACCTGCTGCATCGTATCCTCCTTCATAGGTATTCATTTTCTTCCCACATTATGACACAAAGAGCGGGAAGCCGTAAAGCCACCCCGCTCTTTATTTACATTATTTTCAGATTTTGCGCAATTTATCCGATTTTTTTTGCAATCCTGCATAAATTTAATTCTTAAAACTATGAATTGGCGCCGGAATGCGACCGCAACGATTCACAAAATCAGCACAGCCGAAACGATTCACAGCCATAACCGGTGCATGTCCTAAAAGTCCGCCGAATTCCACCGTATCTCCGGCCTTCTTTCCGTATGCCGGAATTACTCTTACGGCTGTCGTCTTTTGGTTCACCATACCCAGTGCTGCTTCATCCGCAATCATACCGGAAATCGTCGTTGCCGGCGTATCTCCCGGAATAGCAATCATATCGAGACCTACCGAGCATACGCAAGTCATAGCTTCCAGTTTTTCAATATTGATCGCACCGGCTTCTACCGCATTGATCATACCCTGGTCCTCAGAAACCGGAATAAAAGCGCCGGAAAGTCCGCCGACAGAGCTGGATGCCATGATGCCGCCCTTTTTAACCTGATCGTTCAGCATAGCAAGCGCTGCCGTAGTGCCCGGTGCGCCGGCCTTTTCTACACCCATCAGTTCAAGAATATCTGCCACCGAATCACCGATTGCCGGTGTCGGTGCCAGAGAAAGATCAATGATTCCGAACGGAACATCCAGCATACGGGAGGCTTCATTGGCCACCAGTTGTCCCACACGGGTAATCTTAAATGCAGTCTTTTTGATCGTCTCACTTAAAAAGGCAAAATCTTTGCCCTTGGCCTTTTCCAGAGCATTACGTACAACGCCCGGTCCGGAAACGCCGACATGAATCACACAATCCGCTTCCGACACACCGTGAAACGCGCCGGCCATAAACGGATTGTCATCCGGTGCATTGCAGAATACCACAAGCTTTGCGCAAGCCAATGAATCCTGCTCCCTCGTCTCATAGGCTGCTTTTACGATCATTTCTCCCATAAGTCGTACGGCATCCATATTGATGCCGGTCTTTGTAGAGCCGATATTAACCGAGGAGCATACCAGTTCTGTCTGAGAAAGCGCATCCGGA
>ONLM01000127.1 GCA_900318695.1 uncultured Eubacteriales bacterium
AATCGGCTTTTCTTCAAAATCGACTACCCGGCTGTCTTCATTCAGCTTAATGCATCCAAAGCGGGAAATATCCTCATCCGGATCCATAGTCTTGCAGACAATGGTAATGTCCGCTTTCTTTTCAATGTGGTACTCGAGTACCTTGTTGTAATCGAGCTTATAAACACCGTCTCCGGCAGCCACGATAACATACGGCTCGTGGGATTGCTTCAGGAAAACGAGATTCTGATACAATGCGTCGGCTGTGCCGCGGAACCAGTCGCTGTGCTCTGCGGTAATTGTCGGTGTATATACATAAAGTCCGCCCTGCTTACGACCGAAGTCCCACCACTTGGAAGAACTCAGATGCTGATTTAAGGAACGGGAATTGTACTGTGTTAAAACGGCAACCTTCTGAATATGTGAATTCGACATATTGGAAAGAGAAAAGTCAATGGCACGGAAGCTTCCGGCTACCGGCATTGCTGCAATTGCTCTCTTGTTGGAAAGTGCCTTCATCCGCTTGTTGTTGCCGCCTGCTAAAATAATACCGATTGCTCTCATTGCTCGTCATCCTCCTTTATGATCGCTCCGCCGCTCGGAAGTAATCCATCAGGATAATCCTCTGCTGTCGTTTTGCCATAGATTGCGGTATTTCTGCCGATCTTTACTCCATCCGGAACGCTGGAGCATTCTCCAATGGTTACAAGATCTGCATTGTAGACACGCTGATCAAACGTGGATGGTGCAAACTCACCTACACCGATCTCACAATCCTGTCCGATATGGACTTCCTGTGCGATCACGGCCTTATCGACCTTGGTTCCGGACTCGATCACAGCATTATTCATAATGACGGAATCTGTGATAACGGCGCCCTTTTCAATCGTAACGCCTTCTCCAATGACAGAGTTATGTACCTCGCCATGGATCTCGCAGCCTTCGGCAATGAGGGAACGCTCTACATGAGAGTTTTCGGAAATGAACTGTGGTGACGGATTTTTGGTATCGGTGTAGATCTTCCAGTACTCCTCATAGAGATTGAACTCCGGAATAATGGCAACCAGTTCCATATTTGCCTGCCAGTATGACTGAAGTGTTCCTACATCCTTCCAGTATCCGTTGTACTCGTAAGCGTAGATTCGCTTACCTCCATTAAAAAGATAAGGGATGATGTGCTTACCAAAGTCCTCGCCCGGAACATCTTTATTCTTGATCAACGCCTCACGCAGAATTGACCAGGTAAAGATATAGATACCCATGGACGCCAGATTGGACTTCGGCTCCTTTGGCTTCTCCTGGAAATCAATGATACGGTTTGTTTCATCGGTTACCGTAATGCCAAAACGGCTTGCCTCCTCCATCGGCACCGGCATGGATGCGATGGTACAGTCAGCATTCATAGCCTTATGGTACTCAAGCATAACTTCATAATCCATCTTATAGATATGATCACCGGAAAGGATCAGAACATATTCCGGATCATAATTATCGATGTACTCGATATTCTGATAGATTGCATTTGCCGTTCCGGAGAACCAATCGGCTCCGCTCTGTGATTCATACGGCTGAAGAATGGTCACACCACCGCGATTACGGTCGAGATCCCAAGGAATACCAATGCCAATGTGTGCGTTGAGTCGCAGCGGTTTGTACTGTGTCAATACGCCGACAGTATCCACACCGGAATTGATGCAGTTCGACAATGGAAAATCGATAATTGAATACTTACCACCAAAGGAAACTGCAGGTTTTGCAACATTTTTAGTGAGCACTCCAAGGCGTGAGCCCTGTCCGCCAGCTAACAGCATGGCGATCATTTCTTTTTTAATCACGTCATCACCTCTTGTTGTCATGTAATTAGTAGTAAATTGTTCTAGCTTTTATCATTATAACACCTGTATTCCTTTCTGTTAACCAGAAAAAAGGTAACTTTTACCATTTTACAGTGATTTTAAAAAAGATTTTTGTAAAAAGTGCAATCATTTTAATTTAGCGCGCTATAGCGCGCATGTAGCTTTTACAAAAAACATGAAAACCAATGACATCCGGCATCCATTATTGTCTATTTTGTATAAAAAATGAGCTGATGCAGGAAAATAACAGTCAAAAAAGCGATCGTCCCGATCCGGTCCGGGCGCTCGGAAAACCCGGACCGGATACCGTCTCCACACTGTCTTTTTGTTGAAATCAATAGGTATTTAAAGTATAATGAACAATCAGTTAAAAATATTCTTATATATACAGAGGAAGATTATGGACGTTACGACTTTAAGAGAATTATTCAAACATAAAGAGCAGTATTTTGATCAGGAAATTACCGTTGGCGGCTGGGTCCGTTCCAACCGTGATTCAAAGGCATTTGGTTTCCTGACTATTTCCGATGGTACTTTCTTCACACCGCTGCAGGTGGTTTATCATGATGAAATGTCAAATTTTGCAGAAGTTGCAAAAATCGGCGTTGGCGCTGCTGTAGTCGTAAAGGGTAAGGTTGTTGCTACTCCGGAAGCAAAGCAGCCATTTGAGATTCAGGCATCCGAAGTCACTCTCGAAGGTGCAACAACTCCGGATTATCCGTTACAGAAAAAGAGACACACTCTCGAGTATCTCCGTACCATGACTCATCTTCGTCCTAGAACCAATACTTTCCAGGCCGTATTCCGTGTACGTTCTTTAATTGCTTATGCAATTCACGTATTCTTTCAGGAGAGAGGCTTCGTATATGTACATACCCCTCTGATTACCGCTTCCGATGCCGAAGGTGCCGGTGAGATGTTCCAGGTAACCACTCTTCCACTGGAGAATCTTCCTATGAAGGATGGTCAGATCGATTATTCTCAGGATTTCTTTGACAAGAAGACTTCTCTTACCGTTTCCGGTCAGCTTAACGGCGAGACATTTGCACAGGCTTTCCGCAATATCTATACTTTCGGACCGACCTTCCGTGCAGAGAATTCCAACACGCAGCGTCATGCCGCAGAGTTCTGGATGATTGAGCCGGAAATCGCATTTGCCGATCTGGACGATGTTATCAATCTTGAGGAAGACATGCTGAAGTTCATCATCAAGTATTGTCTTGATAATGCACCGGAAGAGATGGAATTCTTCAACAACTTCGTGGATAAGGGACTTCTTGAGCGTCTCAACCATGTTGTCAACTCGGATTTCGCACGTGTTACCTACACCGATGCTGTAAAGCTTCTTCAGGAGCACAATGACGAGTTCGAATACAAGGTTGAGTGGGGTACCGATCTTCAGACAGAGCATGAACGTTATCTGACAGAAAAGATCTACAAGAGACCGGTATTTGTTACAGATTATCCGGCAGAAATCAAGGCATTCTACATGAAGCAGAACCCGGACGGAAAAACTGTAGCCGCTGTTGACTGTCTTGTACCTGGTATCGGCGAGATCATGGGAGGCTCTCAGCGTGAAGAGGATTATGATAAGCTCCTCAACCGTATGAAAGAACTCGGTATGGAAATCGACCAGTACAAGTTCTATCTTGATCTTCGTAAGTACGGCACCACACACCACGGCGGATTTGGCCTTGGCTTCGAGAGAGCGGTTATGTACATTACCGGTATGAACAATATCCGTGACGTGCTTCCATTCCCTAGAACCGTTGGTACCTGTGAGATCTAATTCCGGTTCTCACATAATTTCATATATAACGGTGGACAGTGTATTTCGTGTTGTCTGCCGAAAAAGTCCGAAGCATTTGCCTCGGATTTTTTTCTTTTTTAATTCTTCTTAGGCTTTCTTCAGACCATTAGACGGTTTGTGAAGGGACTTTTCCATCTCTTTTTTTATTCCTGTTACCGATATGTTTTTTCGTTTACATATATCTCTGCTTATGTTTTAATGGTATTAACTAATTGTGCACACTCTAACTTAGGAGTTACTATGATTCAGAAAACATATCGCTTTTACAATTATACTGAACTTCAGTCGGTTATTGATGCCATCCGTTCGGAACCTTCCTATGAAACGGCTTCCGGCATTCTATTGCAGCTTTATAATCCAAGGCTCGATGCAGAAGAGGAACTGCTGATCGAAGCATTGTCCGATGCCTTCCCTTCCGCATGCCTTACAGGGATTACTGCGGCCAATATTGCAGAAAAGAAATTCGATATCAGCGACAGTCCCCTTCTTCTTTCTGTCACTTTTTTCCAAAACACGAGACTTATTCAATTTGATTTCAGCATGGATACGATTACGGCCTTCGTGGCCGGCCGTATCATGAATGAATTTATGGAAAAAATGGAGAATCTGAAATGCCTTCAGATTTTTTATGCATCCAACAGTGATTCAATCAACACGTTTATCAATGAATTCCGGCATCATCCTATCCCTATATTCGGTGTAAAGGCCGGCCGAAACATCAGCAGACAAAATGTTGCCCATGTCTACGGCAAAAAGATCTATCGCAACGGTTTTGTGGTCATTGCTTTCGAAAGCGAAACGCTCAGTCTTTACATGGATAACAATTTGGGATGGCAGCCGATCGGAATCGAAATGGTTATTTCTAAAACCAACGGAGAAAACATCATTTCTGAAATCGACAAAAAACCGGCAACGGAAATTTACGAGAAATACCTAAAGGTAAGCCCAAATCCGTATTTTTTCGAAAATGTATGTGAATTCCCGCTGATCATCGAACGTAACGGACTGCAGGTTGCCAGAGTACCGGCAGCCTATGACGAGACCGGAGCCATTTATCTCACTTCCGATGTCTATACCGGAGAGCATTTCCGGTTGTCCTATGCAACCCCGGATCAGCTTTTTGCACTGACACAAAAATCCGCAGAGGATTTAAAGCAGTTTTCTCCGGAAGCGGTCTATCTGTTCGAATGCGGCAACCGGCTGCGGTTTTTAGGCGAAAGCTACCTGAAAGAAATCGAACAGTATCATGAGGTTTTTGATCAGCTCTCCACTGTTACCGGCTATGCTGAATTATTTGTCGTTTCAGAAGAACTCGGAGCGGATCTGAACAGTTCCCTTGTTGTGGTCGGGCTTAAAGAATCCGAACCGGCGAAAAATGTGATTATCCCGAACCGGAAACCGGTTGCCTTTGACTACAGCTGCAACACTCCGGACAGAGAAATACCGTTCATGCAGCGCATTATGGCTTTCCTGGAAAGTACCTCCAAAGAACTGGATGCGCTCAACAAGGAATTGGGAAAGATTGCCTTTACGGATCGGCTCACAAAAATTTACAACCGCTGGGAGCTGGAAAGAAAGATTGATGAATATCTCGAGTTGAACCGGCACGGAAAAACCTATGGTCTTCTGTTTCTTGATATCGATCATTTTAAAGCCATCAATGACAACTATGGACATGATGAGGGCGACCGGGCACTAAAGGCGGTCGTTGCGATCGTAAAAGACTTTCTGCAAAACGACCATGCCTTCGGAAGATGGGGCGGGGAAGAATTCATTTATCTCTATCCTGCCGATTCTCCGGAAGAGCTTTTTCATTTCGCGGAAACCATCCGGAAAGCAATTGATGAAGTATGCTTCATCAACATAAAGCATATCACCATCAGTATCGGCGCTTCCATGGCCAGAACAGAGGACACCATGCTGTCCTTTGTAAAACGTGCCGATTCCGCATTATATCAGGCAAAAGAAACCG
>ONLM01000200.1 GCA_900318695.1 uncultured Eubacteriales bacterium
ACATTCTGAACGGTTAGATGATAGGCGTTTCCGTTTTCAAGCTCCGCTGAATTGTTCTGGAAAATAAATCCCGGTTCAACTTTCGTGAAAAGGGCAGTATTTTTTTCTGAATTCGATGCTAAAATATCCGCATTTTCAATCGTATATCCCTTTCCATCGTAGTAGCGAAGATATCGAGGATACAGAGGCTTCAAATGATCTCCCGCTACATCTACCGTTTCCCAAGTGCTGTAGATAATCAAAGAGCCCGATTCTCCGGTTTTCTGTTTGATCTCATCAATAAACGGATCGGTATAGGTGCTGACATCCTGAACATTGTTCTGATGCTTGAAAATGATATTGTCAATCTGCTCTGCCCCATAGATACGTGGCCATCCGGTATGGGTTTTGCTGTTAAAGGAATTATAGTAACGCTCGAAGTCACCATTTCCTGCCACTTGCGTTCCGGCTTCGGAAAGTGTCCGGTCCAGATTTAAAAGGTGCCGGCTGTTTCCAATCTTCGCCACATAGTTGTTGATGGTTTCATTGCCGATTTTTGTACTGCTGATTTTCGAAACGCTGTCAAACAGGCTGTTGACAATGAATTCATTGTAACCAATGCCGTTTTTTTCTTGTTCTGTTGCATCGTCCGGATTCTTCCAGGCATTGATCATTTTGATTTCCAGATCTTCTCCCGGATAGAACTTCGGAAAACTGGTTGCAAAGTGACCACGCTTTCGTGTAAGGTCATCGAACATGAAATTCAGATGAATGCCCTGCTCCGTAATCGTAAAGTCGATAAGATCCTGTTTGTTATAGGCGACTCTTCCGCCTTCACCATTTGAAAAGGCATCTCCTAACTGATAGGTGGTTTCAGATTCATATAACCGATATCCTACGTCCATACTTTCCGGATTCTGGTAACTGTGTTCTGCCAGTGGAGTATTTGCCGTATTTCCGGTTACGAAATGCAATCCGAAATACTTCACTTCTCCACTGAGCGTACCGGTGACCTTGATGGTCCAGTCATAGATATGCCGTGGAATAAACGGCGCATCATAATGCATTTCCAGTCGGTTTCCGTTTTCGGCACTGAGCGACGGATCCTCCCAGTCTCCGTAGAATTCAATGGTGTCGGTATGTATGGTTTGATTATGAATGCCGACGGTGACTTTATTTTTCAAAGGATAATCATCCTTCGTATGGTTTATGCAGGTCGTTTTATGGGTCTTTGTGGCATTTCCCGGACGAAGGGCCGGATCCGTCAGTGATTTAGTCGAAATGATATCGTTGTCAATAAGCAGATCATCACTGTCTCCGCCGTTCGTTTCGCCCACAAGTTTTCCGTCCAAATTGAAGTTGATACCCAAAAGGCTGTAATTCTTGGAAGATCGGTTTGCATGGGATGGGTTTTTAATGAATTGCTTGTTCACACCACCGAGGAAGGAACCGCATTGTGCATTCCTGTCATCCGAGTATTCACCATATTCATAGACCTTTCCGGCGGCATAATTGTTTGTAAGCTTAATGTCAAATTCATTTCCGCTCTTACTGCTCCAGAGTCTTCCGATGAATCCGCCTGTATAGGCGGTTCCCCTGTTATGCGTACTTACCGCATACATACTGTTGGCAGTGGAATTGGTTGAGAAGCAATCTTCAATTGTACAGTTGTCATTTACATAACCGAATAAACCGCCGCTTGTCAGATTACCGTAGATGTTGTAGCCACCTTCGTGTACGATCCGGAAACTGTTTTTGTTTAATTCCTGTACCGCATTAGAAAGATCCAGCAGGTGGTCGTCATCTTCACGCAATGCCTTTGCATTTAAAAAGACATCCCTTGCATCCGGCGCGTCCGGAAGATCGCTTGGCTTTCCCACAGAAGTGATACCACCTGCATAACATTTTTCTACTTTTGTCTTTCCGTCTGCAGAGCTCATGTCACCCACAAGTCCTCCGGCACTGTCTCCCTTTGGTGCGTAGACATAAACAGAAGCTGCACTGTTTTCCAGAGTGTATTTTGCGTATTTCAAGGTACCGGCCAGACCGCCGGCACTGGAATCAACATTGTTATTGTTCTGCCCGAAAGAGCAGTTGTTGATGACTCTAAAATTCCGGCCGTACACAAGACAATTTGTAAAGCTGGTTTCGGTATAAATGCTTCGTCCCAAAATACCGCCGGCGCTGCCGGCTGTTTCGGTGATCTCACCATTTTGGTCTCCGCCGTCCGAGTAAATCAGGATGCCGGAATCGTTCAAATTCAAATTACGGTTGTCCTGATGACGATCCCGGACAACAACATCCGTAAAGGAAAGTGTGCTGTGGTTGTTTCCGTTCTCTTGGTAGGCGCGTCCCATGACTCCGCCGGCATCCCGATGCGCCAATACGGCGGTATCTTCTATAAGAATGTGTCGGAAGGACAGATTGCGTCCATTGTCGTTACATCCCACCAGACCGCCGGCGTTGTAACCGTAGATTGTGCTGTTTTTCAGTCCCAGATACTGAATCGTGAATCCTTCTCCGGCGTTTCCCTTGATATAGCGGAAAAGGCCCGCATTCCGGTCTTCATTATGATGCAGAAAATTATTCATCTTCAGATTCTGTATCATACGAAGCTTTGGTGTCATATCAAAAACATCCTGAATGCCTTCATAGGAAAGCAGGTTTGCATTGGCAACGCCATAGAAATTTCCAAGAAGAGTTGCAGCGGTTCCGTCCACGTTATAAAGCGGAACCTGATATTTATGAGCGTCTCCGGCAATCTTACCGGTGAAGTCATCCCAATCCAGATCCACGAGCTGTTTTGCCTTGGTAATAACATACGGGTCGTCCTGATTTTCTGTGATGCCGGAAATATCCGGATCCAGGTTCTGAAGATGC
>ONLM01000079.1 GCA_900318695.1 uncultured Eubacteriales bacterium
AAGGCCTCTTCCGGTTCCCCGTCAAAGAGCATACGGAAATCTCCGTGCTTGCTGAGTTTGGCAAATAGCTTTTCCAGTATGGATTTATCGCCGTTTTCATACTTTACGGCATACAGAGAAAAAAGGATACCAGCGGTACGAACCGGACCGTAATTATGTGTTTTAGAGATATATTTCGAAATGAATGGGATGATTTCTTCGTTTAAAACCTGCGCATTTTTCTGTGTTTCTCCCGGCGCGGCCTTCAGATCCAAATGGCTCATGAGCTCTGTAAACTGCTCCCGCACCGATGGAAGGATCAGGCTTTCGATATCATCTCCCAGAGCATCAAGCTGCGCAAGAAGGTGCTCACCGGAGGCATAGCTGTTATAGCCTTTTACAAAGTTTAATATGGTTTCTTTAAATGGCAGAGAAATTTTTTGGTTTAATATATTACGGATACCGTCGAAAAGTTCGCCGGAAAATTTCACCTGTGCTTGTGATTGGGATGATAGAAATTGCATAAGATCTTTCGGATCGGTCATTTCCATCTCTGTGAAGAGTTGATTTAAAAGGGATTTTAATTCTTCATCTCCGAAGGTTTGGAGGGACATGCCCTCACTAAAAAGAAGCTGCGCGAGTTCTTTGGGAAGAGCCATGCCCTCGTGCATCCTCTGTACAAAATTTGTAAAATTGGATTCAAAATTGATATTAGGCTGACCGGCATTGCTTCCGGTGCCACCGGCACCCTGCTGCTGATCACCGTTTTGTTTTCCGTTTACTCCGGAAACCGGATTTGGATTTATGCCCGGGTGCACCAGCGGATTATTGTTGACCTGCTGATTGTTGACGTTTACACCGGGACTTGCAACCTGTAAGGTATTGGCCATAGTAGTCTACTTCTCCTATCATATCTTCCCGTCTATTATATACCATATCGGCGTGTCTGCCGCTTCTTATTAGTAAATTATTATGCATACGCTTAAAAAAAGCCTTTGGATTGAATTTTAACATCACAATTTAAAAAATTAAGAGCACTATTCGTTTTATGTTTTAATCATTGTGAAAATCCTGTCGAAAATTTGTTGTAAAGGAGCAAAATAGCGCATATAACCATACGTATAAAATTAAATCCAACGTTATGGGGTCCTTGAATTCGCCGATTAAGGTTTTGGGGGAATGTTTCAAAGGACGCGTTGTATGCAGGGAGGCAGATATGAATGTCAATTTTCAAACAGCATTATACAACACGAGAGTAGCTTACCGAGATAAAGTCAATACTGCTTCACGATACGAAAAGGCTTATACTACTGTAAGCGCACCAACTGCAGGTTATGACCGCGTTTCCCTCAGAACAAAGGAGGAACCGGAAATGGATGATCACACATTCGCAAGAGCTCTGGCCAGAAAAACGGCAGAGTCTATGCCGAACGGCGTGAGTGATGCACGGGTGGCCGAGCTGAAGGCAAAAGTTCAAAGCGGCACCTATAACATCGATTCCACAAGAATCGCAGCAAAGATGCTTGGATACAGAGGATAATTAAATGGCTGAACAAAAGACACTGGATTCGTTTCTGGAAACTATCCGGCAACAGATGTCTGTCGTGGAAGACTTGATTAAGGTTGAGAGCGACATTGCAAATGCAGCATCTAGTGATGATACTGCAAAACTGGAAGTGATTGTGAAAGGCTCCGAGCCGGTTGTGATGAACTTCCGGGGTTTGGAACGGAAACGTCTTCAATTGACAAAAGAGCTTGGATATGAGGGAAAAACTTTTTCACAGATCCTTGCTGTGCTGGATACGGAGAACAAGGCGCGCTTCTCTCCTGTTTTTGAAGAACTGAGTACGGCGATGACCCGCCTGAAGGATGTGGAGGCGAGTGCAGAACGCATTATGACAGTGCGTCTTAATGATGTAAATGACTCGATCCGAACCATGTCTGCTCCGCCGAAACCGCTTCAGGACACGCGAGTATAAGATAAAATGGCCTAACCATAAATCGCAGATTTGCGGTTTCGTGGTTAGGCTATTCTATTTCATGCCTCAAAAGAAAGGTCTTAATAAGATGTTTTTTATACTATGATTATAATTGATTCTGAATTTCGGCCGATATACTAAGAGATAAAGAATGAGAATATGAGTTACTATGCTATTTCGGGAATGAAGGAACATTCCTTTTTGATCCAATAGGAGGGATTTTTATGGTTAGAGCTACTTTTGCGGGATTTAGTTCTGCGCTTACAGCCTTGCAGGCCAATTCAAAGAAACTTGATGTTACATCTCAGAATCTTGCGAATATGAATGTGGAGGGCTATACCCGGCAGGAATTAAAGACATCCAGTTTGAACTACGAGAACCCGACCTCCTTTTACATGAATGAAAACGACGTGAATGTAGGTTTTGGTGTCTCCATGGATGAAGTACGCCAGCTTCGCGATCAGTTTCTGGATGTACAGTATCGTGATCAGAGTGCAAAGACCTCGTATAACGATACGGTTGAACATTCATTAAATTCTATTTCTGCGTTTATGGATGAGTCCAACAGGGACGGTATCCGCCAGGCATTTGATGATGTGCAGAAAGCGCTGACGATGATGCAGGATACCTCGAAGGTGCAGGATCCGGTGTATCAGGGTCAGGTACAGACTTCCATGGCAGCAGTGGCGAATCTGCTCAACAACTCAGCACAGCAGATCAAACTGGCAGAGAACAATGAGTTTGAAAAGATTTCCGGTGCCGGTTCCAGCGAGAACGGTGCCATTGAGAACATTAATCAGCTGCTGCAGGACATCGGTGATCTGAATAATAAGATCAAAAGCAATCAGCTTTTGGGAAATCCGGCGCTGGAACTGCAGGATGAGCGGAATCTGAAGATCGATGAGCTTTCCAAGTATATTCCGATCGAAGTTGAGGAATTTTCGGAGTCTTATCAGGTCAATGAGCAGACCCGTTACCGGATTTACAATTATGATAGAGACGGACGTGTGGTGGGACGTGCAGACTGGCCGTCGGAACTTCGGATCAGTATGAAATATACCGCGGCAGACGGAAGTCCGAGCAGCATGATCCTGGTCAACGGAACGTTCCAGAATGCCGATGGCAAAAATTATGGTTCGGTTTCTCTGGCACCGGCTACAAAACCGGGTGCAACCTATGGTAAGTGGGACAGCACGGTTCCTGGATGTGAAGGTCCTTTGGATACGCGTGTGGTTTTTACAGATGCAGGAACTGAGCCGAATGGCGGCTCAAAGATTCCGGAGAAGCTGACCACAGGAAACAGCGAGATCAAGGGTATCCGTTTTAACGGCGGTAGTCTGCAGGGCAGTCTGGACATGCTTGCACGCTCTACTACCGAGATGCCTAAGTCCGGTACCTATCTGGGCTATGATTACTACATGAAGCAGATGGACACTCTGGCCGATACCTTCGCCACAGAAATGAACCGCTTTAATTACATGGGTGTTACCGGTGAGAAGGTAAAGAAGGTTTTTGCCACTGCGGATGAAATGCAGAGTTATTTCATTAATAACAAAATCATGGATCCGGAGGAAAGAAAGAACTATAAAACCATCGACCAGCTGAAAAAGGTTCTGGAGCCGGATGCTGCAGTGGATGCAGGCGCTGCCTCGGGTTCGGCAAAGAAGTCCTATCTTCTGCTTGTGAATCGCGGCACACAGAAAGCCACCGGTATTACTGCCGAGAATCTTGCCGTCAGCAATAAATGGGTAAGTGGAGAAACGAAGTTCGGATTAAAAGGAAATGATTCGAATGAAACCGTTCTGAATATGATTCAGTCTATGACGCAACCGCATTCCGAAATTGCGGATAAGTCGTATGCAGATTTTATGAATAATCTGTCTACACGTCTTGCAAATGATCAGAACAATAACAAAGATGCATTGGATACCAACAATGCTGTATTAAACAGCATAGCTTCCTCAAAGGATCAGATTTCCGGCGTCAGCATGGATGAAGAGGCAGCCAATATGATGACGTATGTATCTTCCTATAATGCAGCGGCCAGATTGATGAGTTCCTTTGATGAAATGATTCAGACTCTTCTTGGCATTGCAAGTTAATAGATAAAGGAGAGATTTATGCGAGTTACAAGTGCTAAATTTTATAAAGAGTATGCCGGAACGGTGCAGGACCTGAAATCAAAATACAATCACAGTCTGATGCAGGTTTCCAGCGGAAAGCGTTATGAAAAAGCGGCGGACAGTCCATTGGATTATTATGCAGGAAAGAAAATTGATAATCTGTATAATGATGCCCAGACGAAAGAGACGATGATCAAGGATGTAAACAATCGTCTGCAGCAGCAGGAAGCCGCTTCCCGTTCTATACATACAGAAATGGGAAATATCAATACAAAGTTAGTAACACTGCTGAATGCACCGCAGGAAGGTTTGAAGAGTACCATCGATACCTACAGTTCTGAGCTTCGTATGCGGCAGCAGAACATGGCCAATGATATGAATATGCAGTACGAGAACTTCTATGTACTGGGTGGAAACGATGCGACGACGATTCCGTTTGATATGTCTGCGGATGGACAGACCCTGACCTATCATCATAAATTTGCCGGTGATAGTGAAGCGACGAACATCAGAATGGAATATCAATATAATACACATAAGGATGCTACTACCGGTGAAGTGATTTCAGAGGGCGGATATACGTACACGCTGATTGACAAAGAGGGAAATCCGATCAGTGGAAAAACGGAAGACGATGCGATGAACGAATTGCTCCGGGCCATGAGAGAACAAGGTCGAATGTCTCTTGGTTATGGAAATGTTGTAAATCGGGAAACGTTACCGGATACCTATACCGGTGGTATGAACATGGTAACAGGACTTTCTTCTGATGCGCTTCGTGCCATGGGAGATACGGAAGCAAAATCACAGATCAGGAAAAACATGGATACGTCCTGTTTTGGCTTGAATGCCCGCGTTATCAAGGGGGTGGAAAATTATTCGAGCACCTTTGTTGATTCGGATACCGGCGTTCAGGCAGACCGGGATCTTATGAATGCAGATCTTAATTATTCACTGGGGGAAATGGATGATTCCATGGTTCGAGTAAGCGATACCTTCCGTCGAATCGGTATTACCACGACCGTCCTGGAGCATGTTGAGTCAACCTTACAGACACAGCAGGATTCCTATCAGCAGGAATATACGGATCATATGGGAATTCCTCTGGAGGAAGCTAT
>ONLM01000028.1 GCA_900318695.1 uncultured Eubacteriales bacterium
AAACCGAGGAAGGATGTCTTTCCCTTGATGGCGTTCGACCATGCACACGCTATAAAGAAATCGAAGTAGATTATCTGGACCAGAATTTCATACCACAGCATGCAAAATACACCGATTTTACTGCGCAGATCATACAGCATGAAATCGATCATTTTGAAGGTATTCTGATTTAATCCTTACCGATTGAAAACCCGTTCAGAAAAAGGAGAGCCGTCATCATGAAACGTGATGATATTGTAAATGAATTATTCCGGTTACAAGATGAAAAATATGCAGCAATGCAGCGAAAAATTATCCCGACCGTAGCTCCGGAGCGAGTGATCGGTGTTCGGACACCGGAGCTTCGTACTTTGGCCAAAAAGCTGTATAAGGACAACGATATTTCTTTTTTCTTAGAGTCCTTGCCTCATCCATACTTTGACGAAGATCAGCTCCATGCGTTTCTTCTTTCTCAAGAAAAGGATTTTGACAAATGCATCCGTCAGCTTGAAATCTTCCTTCCATATATTGATAACTGGGCAACCTGTGATCAGCTTTCCCCAAAGATTTTTCGAAAAGCGCCGGAAAAACTGCTTCCGTATATTTCCAAATGGCTGGTATCCGATCAGGTCTATACAGTCCGTTTTGCAATCGGCCTGCTGATGCAATATTTTCTGGATGAACACTTTGAAACGCGTTTTGCGGATATGGTGGCTTCCGTGCGTTCTGAGGAATACTACATCAACATGATGATTGCATGGTATTTCGCCACGGCTCTGGCAAAACAGTATCCATCTATTCTACCATACCTGAAAGAGCATCGTCTCGATACCTGGACTCATAATAAAACTATCCAGAAAAGCATCGAAAGCTACCGGATTTCCGCAGAACAAAAGGCAGAACTTCGCTGTTTGAAAATTCATTGATGTCTGCGCTGCGATTCTTATGAAAATTCTTATAAAAATTTTTTCACTTTTATGCCAAGATCGCTTTTTTGAGATACAATAGATGATGAATAATTGTACAATTATCGTGTCTTTTTCGATGGATTGTTTGTTACATCATCCTATATTTATTCCACAGAACCGGATATAGAGCAGAAGCATGAACCGATCTGAACCGAAAAGACAGCGGATAAAATATAATGCTTACAGTAGGTATCAGTATGGAAAAATATATCTATCCTAATGAGGAGCTTTCATTTTTAGAGCAAAGCAAAATACCGTATGCTATTTATCAATTCATAGACGACAGCCTTCATGTCCTTGTATTATCAAAGGGTTTTCTGGACTTATTCGGCTATGATGAAAATAAACGTGCGGATATTTATACCTTTCATGAAGAGGAGCTTTTCCGGAATATCCATTCCGATGATATTGCCACGATTCGTAAGGCTTTTTCTCTGTATCAAAAAAGTGATGAACCTCTGGATGTCATTTATCGTGTACGAATCCATGAAAAATATCATATTATACATGCCTATGGTACGCATATCTATAAAGAAAACCACACCCCGCTTTCCTTCGTATGGTATACCGAACATGGTCTCTATTCCCAGAACGAAAATTATAAAAATGACAATCTGATCTGTTTGTTAAAAAAAGAACTGTCTGAAAGAAGTCACTCCGTGCAGGCCAACTATGATTATCTGACAGGTCTTAGTTCCATGACCTATTTTTTAGATCTGGCAGAGAATGAATGTAAAAAAATACGCAATGAAAAGAAAACGCCGGCCGTTGTATTTTTCGATTTCAATGGAATGAAAAGCTACAACCAAAAATACGGTATGGCCGCAGGCGACGAGTTTCTGAAATCCTTCGCAGCCACATTATCCGGTTATTTTCAATCCAACCCCATAAGCCGGTTCAGTTCGGACCATTTCTGTGTCTTATCCGATTTCGATACTGCCATTCATAACTCAAAGCAAATTCTAGGTCAAAACGAACGTTCAGACAGGACTCTGTCCCTTCGTATCGGAATCTATCCATACGAAGACACTGCCATCAGCATCAGTGAAGCCTGCGACAAAGCAAAGATTGCCTGCGATTCCAAACGAAATACCTATAAATCCGAACTTTGCATTTTTGAAAAATCACTCCAGAAAGCAATCGAAAAGAAACAATACGTTGTTGAAAATCTGGATAAGGCGATCCAAGAAGGTTGGATCTCTGTTTATTATCAAGCCATCGTCCGTACCGTCAACGGAAAAGTCTGTTCAGAAGAAGCACTGACCCGATGGAACGATCCGGAATATGGTCTCATGAATCCACAGGACTACATTCCGATTCTGGAAGAAACGAATTGTATTTACAAACTGGATCTTTTTGTACTCGATCAGGTTCTGCGAAAAATGAAAATCCAGGCGGAACATGATCTTTATGTCGTCCCGAATACTATCAATTTATCAAAGTGCGATTTTTATTGCTGTGATATCATAGAAGAACTTCTAAAACGTATTGACGCATCCACTATCCCTCGTGATCATCTGATCATCGAAATGAACGAAAATGCGCTTGCCGATGATTTTGATTATATGTCGGAAAAGATTTCTCAATTACAGAAGCTGGGTTTTCCGGTGTGGATGGATGATTACGGAAGCGGTTTTTCTTCTCCTTCCTTGCTGCAGAACATACCTTTTGATTTGATCAAAATTGATATGTCCTTTGTAAAACAGATTGAGCAGAACGAAAAAACAAAAATCATTATTACAGAAATTGTACGTCTCGCTATGGCATTGGGCATTGATACCTTGGCCGAAGGCGTGGAAACAAAGGCACAGGTGGAATTTCTGAATGACATTGGTTGTACCATGCTGCAGGGATTCTATTTTACAAAGCCGATTCCAATGAAAGAAATCCTTGACCGGAAACAGCGAAACGCCTTGATTGGATTCGAAAATCCGTCGGAAACAGACTACTATGTAAAGCTCGGAAAAGTAAATCTTTATAACCTTTCCAGTCCACATCTCGAAGCCAATCAGCTGAAAAACTATTTCGATACCTGGCCTATGGTCATGGTGGAATGTAACACGAATTCTCTTTCTGTAGTGAAATGCAATGAAACCTTTAAAGCATTCTTTGACACAAACTTTTCTACTCCATTCACAAATGTCATAAAGGATGTGCGAAGCTACAAGGGAAAAGCCGGCTATTATTCCTTAAATGAAATCATGCTGTGCGCAAAGGAAGGCAGAAAATCCATTATCGATGATCGCACCTCCGATGGAACCAGCATTCAGTTATTGATCTGGCGTGTTGCGCAGAATCCAGTAAACGGTGTTTCCGCTGTAATGGTTGTTATTCTTTCTGCAACAGAATCACCATCCGACAAAACCGCTTTAACATATAATTATGTTGCCAGAGCATTGGCCGAAGATTACGTATTCTTATATTTTGTAAATATGGATACCGGCGATTTTGTAGAATATTCATCGGATAATGCAAACCGGGAAGTTTCCATTGAACGGCATGGACATTCTTTCTTTGAAGAAGTTGCCAATATTGCCGATACGCAAATTTATAAAAATGACCTGGATCTGTTCCTAAATGCCTTTACAAAAGAGAATATTGAGAAAAAGCTTGAAGAAAACGGAACCTTCTCTTTAATTTACCGGAACATGATTCACGGAAAGCCCGTATACGTTATTATGAAAATTGTCAAAATACGGGACGGTAAGAACAATATCATTATTGGCGTCAACAATATTGATGCACAGATGAAGCAAAAGGAGAGCCTTGAAATCATCAAAGAAGAGCGAATGATATTCTCCAGAATTGCCGCCTTGTCCGGAGAAGTTTTAGCAATTTACAGTGTGGATCCTGTGACCGATGCTTTTTTTGAATTTTGTTCCAACGAGCTCTATGATTCCATAGAAATTGTTGTTCAAGGCAGCAATTTTTATGAATCCACGAAAAAGGAAAGTACCCGTGTCATCTACAAAGAGGATATGGAGTATTTTGAAGCTCATTTCAAAAAGGAAAAGATATTGCGCGATATTCAAAATAACGGAATGTTTATGATGAATTACCGCATTGTCATTCAGGATCATCCGGTTCATGTACTTTTGAAGGCGACCATGATTCATGAGAATGATGAAAATAAACTGATTGTCGGCGTCATCAATGTAGAACGGGAAGTTCGTAAGAATAAGGAATTCGAAATGACGCTTTCCACCATAAAGATGGAAGCGATCCGGGATGATCTTACGGGGGTAAAGCGAAAAAATGCATATTACAGTCTTGAAGCACAGCTCAATGAACAGATCAAGAGCAACAGCGATATTCACTTTGCCATCGTTGTCTGTGATATCAACGGACTGAAATTTGTCAATGATACATTGGGACACCAGGCCGGCGATCAATATATTATTGATGGCTGTAAAATGATCTGCTCGACCTTTAAACGCAGTCCGGTTTTCCGGCTTGGAGGCGATGAATTTGCTGTCGTGGTACAGGATGAAGACTACCATTATCTTGATCTTCACATGGCAGAAATGGCGGAGAAAAACCGCCGGCATCTCCTTTCCGGAGAGGTGGTCGTGGCCACAGGTATGTGTAAATTCACAAATGAAAAAACGGTTGCAGAAGTCTTTAAAAAAGCAGATACTTTAATGTATGAAAACAAACGGATTCTGAAACATCAAGTTACAACCCCATAATAAAGACGGAGGAAGCGGATTTATTTTTTCCACCTTCCTCCGTTTTCTATGTACGGCCATAAATGTTCCTGTTTCTTTCGTATTCATTAGCATCCTTTGTTTCATAGTGCTATAATGAAAAATATCTGCATTCGCAGATGCAATTGAAATATGGAGAATAGTCATGCAATCTACATTACGAAGAACCTGGGCGGAAATTGATCTGGACGCCCTGAAATATAATTATACAAAGATACGCGAATACATTGGAAATGGAGTGAAATTTCTGGGTGTTGTCAAAGCCGACGCCTATGGTCACGGAGCGGTACGTGTAGCGGAAGTACTTCAGCATTCCGGAGCCGATTATCTTGCCGTCAGCAGTATTGATGAAGCCATGGAACTCCGGATCGGGGGCATTACCATGCCGATCCTGATCCTGGGTCATACGCCAAAGGAACAGGTGGATCGTCTTATTTGTTTCCATATCACGCAAGCCGTTACCTGCGAGGCAAAGGCAGAAGAGTACAGTGAAGCTGCGGTAAAATATGGCGGCTCTTTGAAAATCCATATTAAAGTGGATACGGGAATGTCTCGTCTGGGTTACATTTGCGAAGGTGACTATTTTGAACACGGTGTCGATGGTATTGTTCATTCTATGAGCCTTCCAGGATTGGAAACCGAGGGAGTTTTTACACACTTTGCAGTAGCCGACGAACCCGGAGAGGATAATCTGGCCTATACACAGCACCAGTTTGAACTTTTCACCAGAGTGATTCGTGAAGTTGAGGAAAAATCCGGAAAGAAATTCGCAATCCGGCATTGTGCTAACACCGGTGCGACAGTCGATCACAAAGAAATGCATCTCGACATGGTTCGCCCGGGCCTCTTACTGTACGGTTATGGTGAATTTGCGCATAAGCTTGGCCTGAAACCGGTTATGGCTCTGAAAACCGTTGTCAGCACAATTAAAATCTATCCTGCCAATACGAAAATCAGTTACGGTGGAATTTATGAAACGACCGATCGTACCCGCATCGGTGTTGTTCCGTACGGCTATGCGGACGGATTCATGCGTTGTCTTTCCAACCGTTATTCCCTTATGACGGAAGAGGGGCCTGCACCGGTTCGCGGAAAAATCTGTATGGACATGTGCATGATTGATCTTACCGGAAAAGATGAGGTTGGTGTGGACAGTGAAATTGAAATCTTCGGTCCACATAATCCGCTGGAAAATATGGCGGAAATGGCTGGTACCATTCCGTATGAGCTTACCTGCGCAGTAAGCAAGCGCGTTCCCAGAATTTACATTGAAAACGGAGAGATCACTTCTACAGAATTGATGCTTCGTATATAAATGATGTGCGTGTCAAAAGTATTGCGGCGCAAAATAACTTCATTATTCGTGTTCGGGCGGGTCATATAACTATGTGAATGGATTGCAAAAATTCAATATCCACCGTATACTAAAAAGGTTGTGTACAAAGAGTTATCCGTGCACAGCAGCTTGAATGTAGTTCTAACACAATTTGAATTGAGGTATATGAATGAAGATTGCAGTAACCTACCAAGATGGGGAAGTATTCCAGCATTTCGGAAAAACCAGGGAATTTAAGCTTTATACTGTAGAAAATGGAACCATTGTCTCCAGCGAGATTCTGGGTTCCGGTTCCGCAGGCCATGAAGCACTGGCAGGCGTCCTGAAAGATGCCGGAATTGATACTTTAATCTGTGGCGGATTGGGCGGCGGTGCACAGGCTGCACTTGCTTCCATGGGCATAGATGTAATTTCCGGTGCATCCGGAAATACGGATACCGTTGTAAATGAATTTCTGGCCGGAAACCTGATTTCTCAGGGCGTAAATTGTGATCACCACGGAGAAGAGCATCATCACGAAGAAGGTGGATGCGGCAATGGATGCGGCCACCACCATGATACAGAAGAGCACGGTTGCGGTGGTGACGAGGGCTGTGGCGGCTGCAGCGACGATGCAGAAGGCTGCGGTGGATGCGGCGGCGGTTGTGGCGGATGCGGAAGCCACGAAATGACCATTCTTTATGAGGGAAAAAATGCCGGTAAGAATGTCCGTGTTCATTATACCGGAACGCTCGATGATGGCAGTAAGTTTGATTCTTCTCTGGATCGAAATGAGCCGCTTTCTTTCGTTGCCGGTGTCGGCATGATGATTCCGGGTTTTGACCGTGCGGTTGTAGATATGGAAGTAGGTGAGCGCAGAAGCATTCATCTGGAACCGGCTGATGCCTACGGTGAATATAATAAAGATATGGTTATTGTATCAAAGTATTCTGATCTTCCGGGCTCTGAAAATCTGGAAATCGGCCAGAATGTCATGCTTATGAATGAAATGGGTATGCGTTTCCCGGTTACCGTTACTGCAAAAGATGACGATTCCATCACTTTAGATGGCAATCACAGATTAGCCGGCAAGGCATTGAATTTTGATATTGTCCTTGTGGATGTCGCAGAGTAATCCTTTTTACCAATA
>ONLM01000041.1 GCA_900318695.1 uncultured Eubacteriales bacterium
AAAAATATAGGTTTGATGCCGATTTGAAGACACTTACTTCCGGAAACAGCCTTCTCTTACAGCAAACCATTCCATGGAAACAGCTTAAGGGAAAATCGGTCTTCTTTGGCATGGTCAATGCCGCGAATGAAAATGAGTCCATTAAACTGGATCTGCATACCGATTCTCTTGGAGGAATGTATTATCTCTTTTCCATGAACTGAATTGATATTCCTAAATAAAAAAACTCCTCAAACATTCTGTTTGCCCCGGACTGCCTGAAAACACAGGGCCGCCCGGGGCAACGCAGAAATTGTTTTGAGGAGTTTATTTTTTAAGATAGTTCACATGAAGTAATTCATGTTCACGACCTTTTAAAATACCTTCATAAAGTTCCTTCATCATCGGATTATCCTGACTGCGGCGAATCGGCGTTGTACTGTCCGCACGATACAGACCATTGCCGCGATTGATTCGACGACGGCGGGAGATATACGGCTGACCGGCTCCGGAAATACATCCACCATAGCAGGCCATTACTTCAATCAGATCAAACTGCTTCTCGCCTCTGCGAACCGCTTCCAAAAGATCGGAAGCATTCCGTAAACCGGAGCAGATTGCAATATGCACTTCGCGATCGCCATACGGAATGACACATTCCTTCACCCCATCCAGACCGCGTACGCCGGTGTATGCCAGCGATGCAATCCCTTTTCGATTGTCACTGGTTGCGATTTTACGAAGCACCGCTTCCGTTACACCGCCGGAAACGCCAAAGATCACGCCGGCACCGGAATAGGTCCCAAACGGCATATCCACTGCCTCCGGCTCCACTTCTTCAAAGACAATACCGGATTCCTTGATCATCTTGATCAGTTCCTGTGTAGTGATGACCACATCGGTATCCTGCTGGTCATGGCTTCGGAACTCCGGACGGGATGCTTCAAATTTCTTTGCAGTACACGGCATAATGGCAATATGTACGTGTTTCGTCTTGCCTTCCGGAAGATGATCGCGATAATATTCCTTGATCACACTCGCAAACATACTCATTGGCGAACGGCAGGTGGACACATTCGGCAGAAAGTCCGGATTTCTTTTCTCAACATACTGTACCCAAGCCGGACAGCAGCTGGTCAGAAGCGGCAGTTTCTCGCCGGAGCGGAAACGCTGTATAAATTCATTGGCTTCCTCAATGACCGTAAGATCCGCTGCGGTAGACGTATCATAAACCTCATCAAAGCCCATACGGTGCAAAGCAGAAACAATACGTCCCAGGGCATTTTCACCCGGCTGCATTCCCATTTCCTGTCCCATGGCGACACGAACCGCCGGCGCAATTTCACAGGTCACAAATGTCTCCGGATCATCCAGATAATTCCAGGCTTTCATGCTGTCATTCCGGACAATAATGGCTCCGGTCGGGCACGCTGCAGCACACTGTCCGCATCCTACGCACTGCGTTTCCGATAAAGGAACATCAAAAGCAGTGGAAATCATTGCCTTGGATCCACGGAAAGCAAAGTCAATGGCTCCGACATTCTGAATTTCATTACATTCACGAACACAGTCTCCGCACAGAATGCATTTGCCCGGATCACGAATAATGGCAGGAGAGGAAAGATCCTGTGCCATTTCACTTTTGGTATTTTCAAAACGCACACTCTTGATACCAAACTGTCTGGCCAAAGACTGCAGCTTACAGTTTCCGTTATTTCCACAGGTCGTACAGTCACGGCAATGGTCCGCAAGCAAAAGTTCCAGAATATTCCGTCTGTACTTTCTGAGTCTCTGTGTATTTGTGAAAATTTTCATGCCGGCCTTCGGAAGTGTAGAGCAGGAGGCCATAAGACGTCCCCGCTCATCCTCAACCATACACATACGGCATGCACCGAAAATACTCAAATCTGAATGATAACAGAACGTCGGCAGCTTCACTCCCGACTTCCGAATCACATCCAGAAGGTTACGTTCATCCCCGATCTCTACGGGGATCCCATCAATCTCGATCATATTATTTATATTCATATCAAGCCTCCGTAGAAATAGCATGGAATGGACAATTGCTCATACAGGTTCCGCACTTTATGCAGACATCCTGATCGATCGTAAATGGTTTCCGAAGCTCGCCGGAAATCGCATTGACCGGACAATTCCGGGCACACTTGGAACATCCTTTACAAAGTTCCGGATTGATGACAAAGGTACGAAGCTTTGCACATACACCGGCCGGACACTTTTTATCATAGATATGTGCCTCATACTCAGAACGGAAGTTCCGAATCGTCGAAACCACCGGACTTGGTGCCGATTTTCCGAGACCACAAAGTGCCGTATGGGAAATCGTATCCGCAAGCTCCAGCAAAAGCTCAATGTCTCCGTCACGACCTTTGCCATCCACGATACGCTCCAGAATTTCCAGCATCCGCTTGGTACCCTCACGACACGGTACACACTTACCGCAGGATTCATTCTGCGTGAAATGCATAAAGAATCGTGCAACCTCAACCATACAAGTCTTGGTGTCCATAACAACCAGTCCGCCGGACCCGATCATGGCGCCGACTTTCTTTAAAGAATCAAAATCCAGTGGAATATCCAGTTCTTTGGCTGTCAGACATCCACCCGATGGGCCGCCGATCTGTACTGCCTTAAAATCGGTATTTCCGCGCATGCCGCCGCCGATATCAAAAATTACTTCCCGCAGCGTGGTGCCCATCGGCACTTCAATCAAGCCGGTATTGTTAATGGTACCGGTCAGGGCAAAAGCCTTCGTGCCCGGACTGTTCTCCGGTCCTATGGATTTATACCATGCAGAACCATTCTGAATGATCATCGGAACATTGGCGTACGTCTCAACGTTATTCAGCACAGTCGGTTTTTCAAACAGACCATGCTCTACCGTTCTTGGCGGTTTTACACGCGGCATACCGCGTTTTCCTTCAATCGAAGCGGTCAGGGCAGAACCTTCGCCGCAGACAAAGGCACCGGCACCACGGTTAATATGAATCTGGAAGCTGAAATCACTTCCCAGAATATGATCGCCTAAAAGACCGAGCGCATTGGCCTGCTCGATGGCGATACGAAGACGTTCTACCGCAAGAGGATACTCGGCACGGACATAAATAAATCCTTCCTGTGCACCGACGGCAATACCGGCAATCATCATACCTTCCAGCATCTTGTTCGGATCCCCTTCCATAACGGAACGATCCATAAAAGCACCCGGATCCCCTTCATCGCCATTGCAGACGATGTATTTCGGATTTTCTTTTTGCACTCTGGCGCTGGCCCATTTTTTACCGGTCTGGAATCCTCCGCCTCCACGTCCACGAAGATTGGATTCCGTAATCTCCTGAATGATATCCTCCGGCTGCATATCAAAAAGTGCCTTTTCAAAGGCGCGGTAGCCGCCTATGGCCAGATATTCATAAATCGAGGTTGCATTGATATGGCCGCAATGTTCCAGAACAAGACGTGTCTGCTTTTTATAGAACGGAATATCCGCCTGCCGGCGATAAATCTCACCATTCTGACGATAAGCGAGACGATCGATGCATTCTCCCTTTATAATCGTACTTTCCAGAATTTCTTCACAATCTTCAAGTTTTACCTTGGTATAAAGCCAGCCTTCCGGTTCAATGCGGATCAACGGACCCATTTCGCAAAAGCCGTGACAGCCGGATTTCTTTAATCCCACCACATCCTGATGCGGATCTTTTTGAAGTTCGACCTCTACCGGAACATGATGTTCCTCCATAAGTTCTTTTAACCGCTCAAAAATCTGTAAAGAACCACCGGACACACAGCCCGTACCGCCGCAGACCAGAATCTTGCGTTTTTCTGCCGCGAATGCTTTCTCACAGGACTCTCTGAGCTGATCCAGCGCAAGTCTTGTATCAAGCTTTGTCATGCTGTTTCGTCCTCCTTCCGCAGTTTCTCTACGATTTCCATGGCTTTCTCCGGTGTCATGGATGCATGTACAATACCATTTACCGTCATGGCCGGTGCAAGACCACAGGCTCCGAGACAGGATACAGTTTCAACCGTAAACTTAAGATCATCCGTAGTATGTTTGGACTCCGAAAGCCCCAGTTCTTCACGAAGCTTATCCAGAATCGGCTGTGATCCACGAACATGGCATGCTGTACCGTCACAGCAGCGAATCACATATTTTCCCTTTGGCTCCAACGAAAAATTCTCATAAAATGTTGCGACTCCATACAGCCTGGCTTCGCCGATGCCGATGGCATTCGCCACCTTAGGAAAAATCTCCCTAGGCAGATAGTTGTAGTGTTCCTGGATATCCTGCAAAATAGCAATCGCAGAACGCTCACTTAAGTCATAACGGCTTAAGATCTCATCCACAGGACCATAATCAAACGTCGTTTCCATGTGACGCCTCCTCCCAAAACAATTTGTTAAAATTATAACATATATGCTTTGGTGAGTTTTACCTAACTTGCCAAATAACTTCACAAACTTCCGACCACTATGCTGTGCATACTGCACAATTCATTGGCATTTTTATGTTATTTTATTAGTTATCATTCAATCATTTGTAAATATCATGTCAGATGTTTCATAATTTTTACCCATAATCATAATGTTTTAATCTGCTTTGCCGATAGTATATAGGATGATGCAGTATGGTATTTGCTTTGCATCGAAGTCAAAAGGAATAGTATAAGAAGTATCGGAGAAAAACTATGGATCTTATTTCAAATGAAGAAATCGATATCCTGGGCGAAATTGCCAATATCAGTATGGGAAATGCCGCAACGGCGCTGAGTGTAATGTTAAATCACCGTGTTGACATTACCACTCCAAGAATCAGTATTATCAACCGCAGTGAAGCGCTGGATGACTATGAGAAAACCTGTATCTTTGTACAGATCCATTATGTAAAAGGCTTAAGCGGAAACAACGTTCTGATTTTGAAAGAGCAGGACGTACTCTGTATGACGGATATGATGATGGGCGGTGACGGCACAAATACGGACGTTGAAATGAACGAAATGCACTTGAGTGCCGCTTCCGAAGCCATGAACCAGATGATGGGAAAAGCAGCAACCTCTATGGCGACGCTCTATAATACCATGGTCGATATCAGTACACCGGATGTACACAAAATCGATGTAGAAAGTGTCAAAACGTTTGAAAAGATGTTTGAGTCCACACTGGAAAAATTTATCAAAATTTCCTTCCGTATCGAAGTCGGTGACGTCATCGACTCCACTATGGTACAGTTATATCCGGTTTCCTTTGCCCTTGAAATGTGCGAAAAATTCCGTCAAAGAAAAGCCGCCGGTGAAATCGATTAAAAGGTTTTTCCGGTAACCGGCGCTACGACTGCGCCTCTATACACAATATAGAATTTGCAGCACAGGGCAACACAAATAAAAAGAAAGAGAAAGCAGAGCGCTATGAAAACACGTCTTTTCCGTATTCTGGTTCTTTGTTGTATAAGTACATTTCTCCTTCTCGGCGGCTGTAATAAATTCAAAGTTTCCAAAGAAACCAAGGCGTCCACAGTAAATGAAAGTTTGGAGGATCTGGGCAATGACCGGTTGCAGCTTACCGTGCCGTCATCTTACGAAGCCATACGTACTCCCGAACAATGTGAGGAAGTAGTAAAAAGCCGTGGATATGAATCCGGTTCCTATGACGCGGAGAAACATACTGTGACCTATGTCATGACAAAGGATCAGTTCCATTCGCTTACCTTTGAGCTGTACAGTTATATCGCATATAATACAAAGATGCTCAACAAATCGGATTCCTATGCCAATGTCCGTGATGTTAAATACAATGAAGATTACACAGATGTAACGATCTACACAAAATCTCAACGCATCGGCACCATTGAGCGGCATCTGTTTCAATACTTCTTTGATTACGGTAAAATGTATAATACCTATTGGGGAAAACCCGATACCCGTATTCATGTCCGCTTCGTTAATTCTGAAAGTGGGGAAGTATTGGAAGAGGAATACTCCCATTAAAACAGGGAATCAAAAAATAAACAAAGCCTTCTGACTCCATATGCTATAATGGCATATGGAGTTTTTTTATCCAAATGAACTATAAAGGAATTAATTATGAAATGTAATCATTGCGGTAATGAAATACCGGATCATGCAGATTATTGTCCATTTTGTCATACACCGATCATCCGGATTCATCCAAAGAGAATCTGTTCCCATTGCGGCACGGAGGTTCCGGATGGTGCAGAACAATGTCCCGGCTGCGGTCGAAAAGTACAGAGAAAAGCAGCACAGACTTCCTGTCCGTCTTCTTCCTCATCCCGCCTGGGAATGGATACATATGCCTGGTTGCAGGCCATCCTGCCGTTCCTTGCAGCGACCAGCTATCATTTTCTTGCGCTTAAGGAACATCCGGGATTCAATCTGGTAAATACGCTTTTGCTTTTCGAAGGTCTGACCATCTTCCTGGGACATATGGATATTCGTATGCTTTCCGGCTGGACAGAATACGGTTCTTCCATACTGACTGACCGCTTTATTTACCTTACGTACTTTCTGCCTGCCTACAGTATGTGGCAGAGAAGAGAACTGCCTGGCATGAACCATAAGGCATGGTATCCTTGGTTTGCTCTGATTCTGTTTACCCTGTTCTTTTTCCTGATCCTTCTTTCCTGGAATATTCTGCAGTTTACCGGAGAAAATATCGGAAACACCGTTTGCGCACTGATAGATATAGCATAAATTTTGCAAGATTATTTATATTTTTAAGTTTATTTTTTACCTGATGTGCGGTAAACTTTGTATTCAAATCTGATATTTTGGAGTTATATTGTGCAAAATCATGAAAAGCGTCAACGCTTCATGGCACTGCCGGATGATTTTAAAAAGAGAAGTTTAAAAAAGAACTTCCTTCGATGGATCTGTTACGGCGGTCTTACTTCTTCTGTTTATAAAACAATCAAAGAACGGATAAAAGGAGAAAATGCACATCGGCTGGTCACCATCTTGCCGGTGTTTATTACGTATACCATTCTTTACCTGGCGTGGCATAGTATTTGGAACCCGCTCCGGCCTGAAATCATTTTCCTGATCATATCAGGTTTTATCCTTTTGATCTTTCAGGCGCATCTCGGCATCAACCGGCGCGGTGAATATCGTTACATTGTGATTCTTAGCTATATAAGCATCGCCTATGAATTTTTATTTTCCATTTTGCTCGGCACGGTATTTCAAAAAAATACCAATATGCCGGCGGTCGCCTTCATTGGCATGCTGACCTTGATGCCGCAATGCATCATTGACCGTTTTTACCGGATGTTTATATTTGTGGCTTTGCAGGAGGTTCTTTTTCTTGCGGTTTCCTTCCACGTGAATGCACCGCATATTTTTATGCTCAATGCTGTAAATTCCTTTTTCTTCAGCCTGGCCGGTCTTTTCTTTTATCATATTCTGAGTTCCAATACGATCCGCCGAATCGCAAATGAAATGTTTATCGAAGAAGAGCGGGATACCGACGGAGCAACCCGTCTTCTCAACAAAAAGGCAGGTGAACTTCTGA
>ONLM01000085.1 GCA_900318695.1 uncultured Eubacteriales bacterium
TCAAAACTCATTTCTGACATAAGTTAGAACCTCCTCAATAATTTCTTTCGGGGTGCTTGCCCCAGCTGTAATACCTACGTTTTGAACCGCTTCATCTTTGTTGAAGTCAAGATCTTTCACAGTCTGTATCAACTGGGTGTTGGGACACTGTTCCCTGCAAATCTCGAATAACTTCTTTGTATTGGATGAATTGCTTCCTCCAACGACAATCATAGCATCTGAGCGTTTAGCGAGCGCTTTTGCTTCTGTTTGTCTTTCAAAAGTCGCGTTACAAATCGTATTAATAGCATTAACATAATAACCCCTTTGCCCCAAAATATCAACAATTACTTTAAATTTGTCGATATTGTAGGTCGTTTGAGCGACAACGATAACCGGGGTGCCGTTTCCGTCGGGTAAAGCATTCGCTGCATCTATATTCGGAATGGCTGAAACATCGCCGTCGGCCCATCCCATGATGCCGATGATTTCCGGATGTTCCGGATTTCCGACAACGAATGTTTTTTCTCCTTTGCTGGTGTGATCATGAACCAGACGCTGGATTTTCTGGACAAACGGACAGGATGCATCAACGATTTCCACGCCCTTTTCCTGCAACAGCGTGTAAATGGAGGCCGGGACACCATGAGCGCGGATTACGACAATTCCTCCGGTCAGTTTCCGAAGATCCTCTTCGGTTTCCAGTACGCGGACACCGAGTTTCTGAAGGTTTCCGACAACAGACTCGTTATGGACAATCGGACCGTAGGTATAAATGGAACGCTGCTCTTCCGTCGGCTTTTTTTGCTCCTGCTCCAGCACGGTATAAACAGTGTCCACCGCTCGCTGGACACCGAAACAGAATCCAGCAGTTTTGGCTAATTCAATAGTTGGCATAGCATTTCCTTTTTGCATAGAAAATTTGAACTGTATTATCGGTTCATGGCAAGTTCCAGGATTTTGTCGATGGTTTCGTCGATGCTGAGATCCGAGGAATCGACAAGAATCGCCTCCGGAACTTTTGTCAAAGGGGAATTCTCACGGTGCATATCGCGGTAATCGCGATCGGCAATTTCCTTCTCGACTGCTTTTAAATCACAGGACTCACCCTTTTCTTTTAACTCGTTAGCTCTCCGGCGGGCACGCTCTTCTACCGATGCGGTAAGATAGATTTTAGTGTCGGCATTGGGAAGGACCTTTGAAGCGATGTCTCGGCCGTCCATTACGACAGATGTCTTGGATGCCAGCTTCCGCTGCAGGTCTACCAGTTTGTCCCGTACCGGCTGGTACTGTGATACGGAAGATGCGGCTTCCCCTACCTCCAATGTGCGTATCATGGAAGAGACGTTTTCTCCATTGAGAAATACCTGCTGAACACCGTCGTCATCGTAGGAAATGGAGATATCGATTTCGTTAATATGAGAAACGACACTCTTTTCATCATGAAGCGGGATCTGGTTATGTATACAGAACAGACCTACGGCGCGGTACATGGCACCGGTATCGATATAAACATAGCCGAGCTCACGGGCAACGGCTTTTGCAATAGTGGATTTTCCTGCTCCTGCAGGACCGTCAATGGCAATACTATATGGCATAATAATGATCTCCTTCTGTGTTGCGTTTATTGGTATAATGCGGCGGATTTTCCGGCAAGATATCCTGTGGAAAACGCCATTTGCATATTGAAACCACCGGTATAGCCATCGACGTCAATGACTTCTCCGGCGAAGTACAGGCCGTGAACAGAACGGCTTTCCATGGTCTTCGGATTTAATTCTTTGACAGAAACACCGCCCTGTGTAACGATGGCTTCCTTGAAACTTCCGGTGCCTTGAATCGTATAGGTGAAATCTTTCAGGAGATTTACGGCCTGCTTCCGGGTGTTACGGTTTACTTCGCTGACACGCTGATTGATGTCAATGCCTTTTTTAGCAAGCCGGTCAAGGAACACGGGAATAAACTGGGCCGGAAGCAGATTGGAAAAGGCATTTCTCAATTCTTTGCTTTTGAACTCGTCAAAATCCCGTAGCAGACGTTCATCCAGCTGATGCACATCCAGAGCCGGTTTCAAATCAATGTGTACGGTCAGAATTTTTCGGTTGGATAAATCCTGACAGTTGACATATTTCGTGACGATGGCTGAAGCAGAAATGATTACCGGTCCGCGAAGACCGGATTCCATAAACTGTAATTCGCCAAAATCACGGTAATAATTTTTCCCGGATTCATCACAGATCTGAATGCCAATGTTCTTTAAACTGAGCCCACGTAAGCGATAGGCATCTTCTTCATGTACATCGAGACTGACAAGGGAAGGGAAGGTTTCGGTTACTTTAATACCGGCCTCCCGGGCAAAACGGTATCCGTCACCGGTGGAACCGGTGGACGGGTAGGCAAGGCCTCCGGTACATACGATTACCGCATCCGCCTCTTCTCTGCCATGGGAAGTTTCGATTCCGGTGATACAGCCATCGGAAAACAGAAGGCGATGCACTTCTGTTTTATAACGTATGTTTACATGCAGTTTTTTTAAGGCGTGCTTCAATGCATCGGTGATACTGTAAGCGTGATCGGAAACAGGAAAAACACGATTACCGCGCTCTGTTTTAACACGGCATCCGTGAGCTTCCAGCAGTTTCTGGATATCGCGGTTAGTAAATTCATGAAGCGCGGAGTATAAAAAACGTGGGTTCGTAATATAGTTTGCAAAGAAATCCTCGGGATCGGCGGCATTGGTCAGATTGCCTCTGCCCTTTCCTGTGATGAAAATCTTTTTTCCAAGTTTGTCATTTTTTTCCAAAAGGTCCACCTGCGCGGACGGATTTGTTTCTTTTGCGGCAATTGCAGCCAGTATTCCGGCGGCACCTCCGCCGATAACCAATATTTTCATGGATTCCTCTCTTATTACAGAATCAAAAAGCTCCCGGTAAAATTTACCGGGAGTTTATTATACAATCAGCTTGCGGAAAGTACAAACATATTGTAGATTGCGCGGATCGCATTTTCAAAATCTTCATTACGGACGCCGATGATAATGTTGTATTCACTGGAGCCCTGATCAATCATTTTAATATTGATATATTCATGTGCCAGAGCGGAGAAAACGCGTCCGGCCACACCTCTTGCCGATTTCATGCCTCTGCCGACGACTGCAATCAGAGCAATATCGGATTCTAATTCGATGAGATCCGGATTTACGGCTCTCTGGATACCGTTCAGGACTTTCTGCTCGCTGTGTTCAAGCTCTTCCTGATGGATCAAAAGTGTCATCGTGTCGACACCGGAAGGCAGATGCTCAAAGGAAATATCATTGTCTTCCAGAACACTTAAGACTTTTCTTCCAAATCCAATCTCCGCGTTCATCATGGCCTTTTCAATATTGATCGTACAGAAATCCTTCTTTCCGGCCACACCGGTAATGATATAGCGCGGCTTTTTTAGGGTGTTTGCGACGATCATTGTGCCGTGATCCTCCGGACGGTTGGTGTTTTTGATCTGAATGGGAATGCCTTCTTTACGGACAGGGAAGATTGCATCTTCGTGCAGAACACCGGCACCCA
>ONLM01000090.1 GCA_900318695.1 uncultured Eubacteriales bacterium
CCCCCTGTGTTAGGAGGCAGTGCTTTCTCGTTCGACGAGTTCCGCCGGGAAAGATAGATGCTGCGGAACGTATTTCGGCGCCCCCTTTGCTTCTGCGTTTTTAGCATTGATTGCTTCCAGAAGCATTAAAAAGGATTTTACACCGATTTCGGTAGAAGGAAGTTCCATGGAGGTCAATGAGGTTTCCAGCATTTCTCCCATCTGGTATCCGGTCAGGCTGAGTACCTTAATGTCTTCCGGGACACGGATATGGCGTTCTTTTAAAGCACGAAAAACACCGATGCCCTGCGCATCACTTGCGGCTAAAATACCGTCACACGCATCATGATTCATCAGAGAAGAAATCATGCAATCGTATCCATAATGAATATTGTTTTGACTGACGTCATTCCGAAGGATTACTTCCCTTAAATCGAGTTCGTTCATGGCTTTATGATAGCCTTCATAGCGTTCAAGGTATGGAACCGAGGTGTTGGCGCTTTCAATGATGCCAATGGTACGGCATCCCTTTCGATAGAGATATTGCACCGCGTTGTAGCCTATCGTACGGTAGTCGGCGGTGACGGAGCTAAGAGATGCAATAGGTTGCCGAATGACTTGTATAACGGGAATTCCACTGGCATGAATATCTTTGACGATACGGTTGTTTGCCCCGGTGCCGGCAATGATAATGCCGTCTACAAATCCATCCCGGAGCCGTGTTAAAATTTCCTGTTCGGTAGCCGGGTTGTCACCGGTATTGCAGATAAGCGTGCCATAATTATATTTTAATGCTGCTGTTTCAACACCTTGACTGATATTACCAAAGATGGAAGGCATCAGGCGGGGAACAACCAGACCGATCGTATGCCGTTTTCCCTGCCGAAGTCCCTGTGCGAGTACATTGGGATGGTAGCTTAATTGTTTTACGGCATCAAAAATTCTCTGCTGTGTGTCGGGATGAACATAAGAAGTATTATTGAGGGCCCGGGATACGGTACTTACATCTACATGTGCTAATTTTGCAACATCCTTTAAGGTGGCCATAGGAAACCTCCCTTTTCCATATGAAATAGAACAAAGTCTGCAGGGTTCATGGAAATGTCTGCAAACGTTTGTATAAGTAATCTATATTCTATCATAAACAGCAGAAAAGAAACAGAAAATACGAAATTCTTCTCTTGCCAAAATATATAAATATTTGAATATTATATGTGCAATAAACACAATTTGTGCAAATGATTGCATCGCATATGCAAAAAGTTGCATAATAGGATAGTTTTATTGACCTTCATTTGGGCTCGTGATAAAACATAGCCATAACAAAACAAACGATTGCATAGAGACATCGGAACAAGCAAGTGCGCATAGCTTTGAGACGTCTCCGCAACAAGAAAGAGGAGATAAAATATCATGGCTAAGACAAAGAACTTTAAAACAATTTTCCCGGCAGTAGCAGTACCTATGAATGATGATTACACAATCAATGAGCCGGAGTTCCGTGCATATCTTCGTTGGATCAAGAGTTTTTATGATAAGGGCATTCAGGGTCTTGTATGTAATGGACACACTGGTGAGATTACAGGCCTCACAAGAGCAGAGAGAAAGAGAGTTGTTGAGATTTGTGCAGAAGAGTGTGGCGATAAGATGACCATCGTTTCCGGTGTAAACTGTGAGAATACCGCTGAGTCAATTGAAATGGCTAAGGAAGCCAAGGAAGCAGGCGCAGATGGCATTCTTCTGATGCCGCCTCATATGTGGCTCCGTTTTGGAATGAATCCAAATGCACCATTTGAGTATGTGAAGGATGTTGCAGAGGGTGCGGATATTGATATCGTTATCCATCTTTATCCGGCAACCAGCAAGGCATTTTATCCAGTCGAGACACTGATCAAGATGTGTAAGGAAATCGATCATGTAAAGTGCATTAAGATGGGTACCAGAGTTACTTCCATCTATGAGCATGACGTTCGCCTTCTTCGTGAAGAGTGCCCTGATATTTCACTCATTACCTGTCATGATGAAACGCTTTGTGTTTCATGGTTCCCTGGCATGGATGGCGCATTAATCGGATTTGCAGGCTGCGTACCTGAGCTGATTACAAGTGCCTGGGATGTATTTAAGAATCCGGATAAGCATACATTAAAGGAAGCGCAGGATGCTTCAAACTGCATTTATCCGATTTCACAGGCAATTTACGGTGGCGGACAGCCGTCCGGTGAGGCACATGCAAGACTGAAGGAAGCTCTTAAGCAGCGTGGTGTATTCAGTTCCGCTCTTATGAGAAAACCGGTTCTTCCATTAAATCAGGAGGAGAAAGACTGGGTAGCGGCAGGCCTTAAGAAGAGCGGCCTTCCACTTGTTGATATGAAGCCATTCGCATAAGCGAGGATACGAAGACATATCAAATGCATTCGAGCCGGTATTCGTGAACCGTGTTCGAACTGAAAGAACTTTATAATGCCCGGTTAAGCAGTATGGGCTTAATCGGGCATTTATTTTTGAATCGGAATTTGGATTTATTAATCATAACATAAAGAAAGGCAGCAAACCTCTTTGTCGTGAAAAATGGTTTGCATATGGGTAAAAAAATGAATAACGCTATACATAGTGCCTCACCGGTGACCGAAACGGTGGGAGATGGAAATGCAGTTAAACGCTTGCCGTTCCTTGAATTATTAAAGCGGGTTGGCCCGGGAATTATTCTTACCGGTATAGTTATTGGTCCGGGAAACATTACCACATCCGCAATGCTGGGCGCAAATTACGGATATTCCATGCTTTGGCTGGTTATTCCGATTATTATCATGGGTATCACGTTTACTTTAACGTCATATCGGATTTCTATGCTTTTAGGCAAACCGTTACTTCACGCCATTCGCGATTATTATGGCGGAGCGGCCGCCGCATTCTGCGGAATCGCGTTATTTCTGTCATGTTTTTTCTTTACATTGGGAAATGTCACAGGAACCGGTGCCGGCATGAACTTGATTTTCGGCATGGACTGGCGTATCGGCTCGTTGGTTATGCTGATGATTTTGGCGTGGTGTTATTTTACAAAAGGGGTATACAATAAAGTTGAAAAAGGCATTGGAATTTGCATTATCGGTATGATTCTTGCGTTTTATGCAACGCTTATTGCGACGGGTGGTCCGGATATTGCGGCAATGGGACATGGCCTGACACATTGGGGATTTCAGGAAGGATCCAGAGCGACAGCATTGGCATATATCAGTACAAATGCAGCAGTTACAGCAGGTATTTACGGCACGTATTTAGGACTTGAGAAAAAATGGAAAAAGGAAGACCTGTTTAATGGTACCATGACAGCCGACGCCATTGCGCATGTTACAACCGTGGTATTAATTTCCGGTGCGATTGTACTGGTTGGCGCGATTGTGCTGCATCCTACAGGAACGGCAATTAAGGCACCGGCGCAGCTGGCAGCACTTTTGGTTCCGTTTTTGGGTAAGGCGGCCCCTATTGTTATGGGTATTGCTATTATTGGCGCTGGCTTTTCGTCATTACTTGGCAATACACAGCGTGGTATGGTACTTTTGAGCGCCGGCCTGAATAAGGAGACCGGACTTGAGACAAAGCTGATTCGTTGGGGCTGCATGGTTTGTCTTGCCATTGCATCGATGATTTGCTTTACCTATGGCGGATCACCAACGCAGCTGATTTATATCGCGAATGTTGCCACATCGGTTGCTACTCCGGTTGCCGGCCTGTTTATCACTCTTATGATTTGGAGAGCCGATGTCAATAAGGGCTACAAGGCACCTCGTCTTCTTCAGATTAGTATGACCGTCTGCTATATTTTTGCATTAATTATGACATGGTCTGCGCTTCAGAAGCAGATTCCAAATTTGATCCATTCGTTTATCGGTTGAACGATGTGAGCCATACGAAAAGGAAATAAAAACGAAATTCCAACCGGGATGCATTTTGTGATGGGCAGAATGCATCCCGGTTTTTATGAAACACCTTGTATTGCATAAAAACCTTTAAATACTTGGAAACTCTTAAAATACTCTGTTACAATGAAAAAAATACAAAATAGAGGTAGAGGTGAGATGGTGAAAAAAGGTTTGGTGCTGGAAGGTGGTGCAATGCGTGGCATGTTCACCTGTGGCGTAACGGATGTTCTTATGGAGAATCACGTTTTGTTTGACGGGGTTGCCGGAATCTCGGCCGGTGCGGTTTTTGGCTGCAATGTAAAATCCGGTCAGATTGGACGTGCCATACGATACAATAAAAAATATGCGAGGGATCCTCGCTTTTGCAGCTTACGGTCCTGGTTTACTACGGGAGATATATTCGGCGCGGATTTTTGCTATCATGAATTACCGGAAAAGCTGGATCCGTTTGATGTAGAGGCGTTTCAAAAAAATCCGATGGAGTTTTATGTCGGGGCAACGGATGTACAGACTGGACGCTGTGTTTATCATAAGTGTGAGACCGGCCAGGGCGATGATATTCTGTGGATGCGTGCGTCGGCTTCCATGCCGCTGGTATCAAAGGCGGTAACGGTAGGAGGATACACACTTCTTGACGGAGGTATATGCAATTCAATACCGTTCGAATTCATGGAGCATATCGGTTATGATCGCAATGTAATCATTTTGACGCAGCCGGAAGGATATCAGAAACCCAAAGTGCCGGTAAATGCATTGACTAAATTTTTAATGCGAAAATATCCCGCAATTTGTTCCGCGATGGAAAATCGACACAATATGTATAATCGACAGTTGGCAGATATTGAAGCCAGAGAAAAAGCTGGTCGTGTATGTGTGGTTCGACCTCCGGAATCTTTGGGAATTCATCGTACGGAGCGAGATCCGGGAGAACTGGAACGAGTGTATCAGATTGGACGTAAAGAAGGAGAACGGCAGCTCCGGAAGATTCAGGAATTCTTAGGTGAGACCGATGAATAAATGTTGCATTGTACACATTTGGATACAAAACATGCTATAATAAAAACAAGTATATTGTATAGAAATTAAGAGGGCGGGCTTATGTATCCAGAGTATTATAAGAAACTTGCGGATGTAACGTTAGGACGGAAAAGAGCCGATCTTGTGTTCAAAAATGCAAAGATTGTTGATGTATTTACAAATGAGATCGTGGAGTCTTCTGTAGCTATTTCGGATGGGATGATTATCGGAGTTTCCCATCATTATGAAGGTATCGAAGAAGTCGACCTGAAAGGGAAATACATTGCACCCGGATTGATTGATGCGCATCTCCATCTGGAATCAACCATGGTGTCTCCGGGAGAACTGGTTTTTAAAGCAGCTCTCAACGGAACAACAACGTTTATTGCGGATCCGCATGAAGCTGCCAATGTCAGCGGAGCAGACGGAATTCGTTTTATTATGGAGCAGACGGAAAATTCACCGGC
>ONLM01000039.1 GCA_900318695.1 uncultured Eubacteriales bacterium
AATAAAAACGGTGCACGGTGCGGCAGTATTTTTTTTTTTTTATTAATATTTAATGTATTCATAATTCCCCTTTTGATATAAAACCATTAGGCGGTGTTATTCTGCCTTCTTAAAGATCAGGCAGGCATTGTGACCGCCGAAACCAAGGGAGTTGGACAGAACATACTGAAGATGCTGTCCGGCACGGCCCTGATTTGGAACAATATCCAGATCACAATCCGGATCCGGATTCTCATAATGGATTGTGGCCGGAATAAAATCATCCTTCAGCGCAAGAACAGAGAATACGGCTTCTACACCACCGGCGCCGCCTAAAAGATGGCCGGTCATAGACTTTGTGGAGGATACCGGAATCTTGTATGCCGCATCACCGAATACGGTCTTAATGGCACGTGTCTCACAAAGGTCATTTAAATGCGTTGAAGTGCCGTGCGCATTGATATAGGAAATCTCTTCTGCCTGAATACCGGCATCTGCAATGGCAAGCTCCATACAGCGGGCTCCACCGGCACCTTCCGGATTAGGTGAAGTAATGTGATACGCATCACAGTTTGCGCCATATCCCACGATTTCCGCAAGAATATTGGCACCGCGACGCAGAGCATGCTCTCGCTCCTCAAGCACCAGTACGCCGGCACCTTCACCCATAACAAAACCGCCTCGGTTCAGATCAAACGGAATGCTGGCACGATTCGGATCGGTCTCCTTGGAAAGCGCATGCATGCTGGAGAAACCACCGATGGACAGCGGGGTAATGCTGGCCTCCGTACCTCCTGCAATAAACACGTCTTCATACCCATCGCGAATACGATGGAATGCATCGCCAATAGCATTGGAGCCGCCGGCACAAGCTGTAACCGGACATGTGCACATACCCTGGAAACCAAAGCGAATGGCTACATTTGCGGCCGCCATATTGGAAATGGCCATTGGAATATAGAACGGACTGACACGTTCGAAACCCTTTTCCATGCCACGGGAATGCTCTTCTTCGGTATTTCCGATTCCACCAATGCCGGAGGAGATAATCACACCGATACGCTCGAAATCCGCTTTCTGCTCTGCACTCATGTGCTCTTTATCGAAATTCTCTCCCAGAATGCCGCTCTGCATGATGGCTTCATAGGCCGCTACAAGAGCAAACTGGCTGTAACGTGCCAAATGCTTTTGCTCTCTTCGATCGATTACATGCGACGGATCAAAGTTTTTAACCTCTGCCGCAAGTTTGATTGAGAAGGACTCGGTATCAAAGGCTGTAATCGGGGCAATGCCGCACACACCATTCTGAATATTCTTCCAGCTCTCTGTTACGTTATTTCCGGTGGGATTGACCGTTCCTACACCGGTGACGACAACTCTACGCTTTTCCATTACTGCATACCTCCATCAACAGAAAGAACCTGTCCATTTATATAGCTGCTCTGTTCACTCGCCAAAAAGCTTACTGCATTCGCAATATCCTCCGGATGGCCAAAGTGTCCTGCCGGAATACGGCTCATCATCTGCTTTTTGATTTCCTCCGAAAGTACTTCCGTCATACGTGTTTCGATAAAGCCCGGGGCGACCGCATTGGCTGTAATGCCGCGAGACGCATACTCCAGCGCCGTGGACTTGGTAAGTCCCACAATTCCTGCCTTGGACGCAGCATAATTTGCCTGTCCGGCATTTCCATGAAGACCGACAACAGAGGAAATATTGACGATTCGTCCGTACCGCTTTTTCAGCATCAGACGTCCTACAAATTTTGTCATCAGGAAGCAGCTTCGAAGATTGCTTCGAAGAACGGCATCAAAATCCTCCGGTGTCATACGAAGCATTAAATTATCACGAGTGATGCCGGCATTGTTAACCAGCACATCAATGGCCGGAAAAGCCGCCGTAGACTCTTCAACCATACGCTGTACATCGGCCTCGTCCGACACATCTCCCTGTACAAGAAGGGTTTTGATGTCAGGATTCGCTTCATGGCAGAGGGCTTCTGTCGCTTCTGCCTCCTGCTGGTTGCTGTGATAATTGATCACCACGTCAAAGCCATCTTTTGCGAGACGGACAGCGATCGCCCGGCCAATGCCTCGGCCGGCACCGGTGACCAGCGCTGTGCGCTCAATTCGTTCATTCTTCTTGATCGTCTCTTCCATTAAACGATTCCTTTCTACTTGAAACTATTATTGAAAATCTGCAGCGCTTTCGAAGGATTCGATGCTGTATGCGTCTGCTTCTATTCCTAAATCCTTTGCAACTTTTTTCACGAAACCGCTCAAGGTCTTTCCCGGACCGATTTCTACAAAATGATCGATTCCCAAAGCAAAGCAGCGACGAAGAATTTCCTCCATGCGGACCGGATTCTGTACCTGCTGAACCAGAAGATCCTGGATGGTTTCTGCATCCATCTTTTCCGGCATTACTTCTTTTCCGATGTAATTGAACATAACCGGAATCCGGGCCGGTGAAAACGTTATGGTCTTAAAATACTCTGCCAGTGCATCGCCGGCCTTATGCATATATGCTGTATGGAACGGACCGGAAACCTTTAACGGAATACAACGTCTGGCACCGGCTTCCTGTGCACGGCGTGCTGCTTCTGCCACAAGAGAAGCTTCTCCGCCGATTACGATCTGTCCCGGGCAGTTCAGATTACAGACAGAAACCACTGCTTTCTTTCCCTGCTCCGCATTTTCGGCTGCTTCACGGGTTACCGCCGCACAAATCTCCTCCAATGTATTCTGCGCGAGACCAAGCACGGCAGACATTGCACTCTCTACACCGGCAGAGGCATTGGTCATGGCTACGCCACGAAAACGGGCCAAAGCTACCACTTCCGGAAGGCTCAGAACACCGGCCGCATAAAGAGCCGAATATTCTCCCAAAGAAAGACCGGCCGCATAATCCGCTTCATAGCCCTTCTCTTTTAAAAGATCGGTCATGGCACAGGCAAAAGCCACCATAGCCGGCTGTGTGTAGGCGGTCTCATGAATCTGCTGCCCCGTGGTTTCCCCGGAGGATGCCGTCGCATTTCCTGTAAAGAGCAGTGATTTTAGATCAAACTCATCCGGAAGATGCAGTGCAGCGGCATGTTCCTTCAGACAATCTGCTGCCGCATCGATTGCTTTACGAAAACATTCATTTGCCTCATAAAGATCCTTTCCCATTCCCGGGGTCTGACTTCCCTGTCCTGCATATAAAAACATGGTTTTATGATTCTGTGTCATCTTTCTTCTTTCCCTTTGTTATACCTCTCCGGCAATCTCTGCAAAGATTTCCTTTAACGGACGAATGCTATGTACAAGTCCGCAGGCCTGACCGGTCATGAGAGATCCCATACGGGTATCTCCATCCTTAACCGCCTTTCGAAGACTGCCCAGCGTATACTTTTCAAGCTCCATACGATCAGCACCGGCCTTTTCCTCACGAAGATATTCTCTACTCATCTCGTTCTTCAAAATGCGGACCGGTGTTCCGGCAATTCGACCGGTTACCACGGTATCAGAACCCTTGGCCTTTACAATGGCATCCTTATAATTCTCGTGGATCGGGCACTCCTCTGAACCGAGAAGAACCGTACCGATCTGCACACCACATGCCCCCAGTGCTCTTGCAGCCAGAAAACTTCTGTGGTCGGCAATGCCGCCGGCTGCAATAACCGGAATGCTGACACTGTCACATGTCTGTGGAACCAGTGCCATGGTCGTCATTTCTCCTACGTGACCACCGCTTTCGGTTCCCTCGGCGATAACAGCATCTGCGCCAAGCTGCTCCATACGCTTTGCAAGGATCGGGGCGCCAATGACCGGAATTACCTTTACACCGGCTGCTTTCAGATCATCCATATAGATGCCCGGATTTCCGGCACCGGTTGTTACTACAGGAACCTTTTCTTCGATCACAACCTTTACAAAAGCCGGTGTCTCCGGGTTCATGAGCATAAGGTTCACGCCAAACGGCTGATCTGTAAGGCTTTTCGCGGTGCGAATCTCTGCGCGAAGTTCTTCTGCACTGTGAATGCCTCCGGTCGCAATGATACCAAGTGCACCGGCATTACTGCATGCTGCCGCAAACTCACCGGTCGCGATATTGGCCATACCTCCCTGTATGATTGGATATTTTGTTCCTAAAATTTCGTTTAATGTCTTCATGAATTTCCTTCCGGCCTTACTCCATTATTTTCCGGTACATACACCGGTTTCTTCTTATATTTATTAGTGATGTGAGTGGCAAAAGTATTTGCCATTCACCAATGATACATCGTACGCTTTATCGGACAGTCAGCAGCGCACCACCATAGGTCAGACCGGCGCCAAAGCCGATCAGAGCCAGTTTTGCACCATGCTTAAGCAGATTCTTCTGTTTCATCTCTGCCAAAGCCATAGGAATCGAAGCACCGCTTGTATTCCCATACGTTTCCATGTTCATAAAGAACTGCTCTTCTCTCGCATGAAGTTTTCGCACCACATTCCGGATGATACGTGCATTGGCCTGATGACACACGACATAATCGAGATCCTCCAGTGCAAGACCGCTCTTTTCAAGCAATGCTTCCAGCACTTCCGGAATCGTTTTTACCGCAAAAAGAAAAACCTCTTTGCCATCCATCAGCATATGATCCACTGGTGTGGTTCCATAACATCCCGGTGCCAGAATCACATCCGAGCCGCGTGAGCCAAGCAGAGCTTCATAAAGCGGCTTTGTTCCGTTTTCGATTCCGGCATCTTCCGGCAGTAGTTCCACAATGCATGCGCCGGCACCATCCCCAAAAAGCACTGCCGTATTCCGGTCTTCCATACTGAGAAGACGGGACAGCTGCTCGCTTCCAACCACCAGCGCATAACGCTTGCGGGATGCCATAAGCAGTCCCCGGGCGACCTCAAGACCATAGATAAATCCGCTGCAGGCAGCATTAATATCCAGAGCCGGGATCTCGCGGAGACCGAGCGTTTTTTGCAGCGTAGCCGCAATGGTCGGTGCGGCATAATCCGAGGACATGGAGGCAACCAGAATCAGATCCAGATCTTCCTTCTTTATGCCGGCGTCCCGGATGGCAGCCTCTGCAGCACGATGTGCCAATGTTCCGGCCGTTTCATCCTCCGCACAGAAGCGACGACTGTGAATGCCGGTGCGTGGAAAAATCCAGTCATCCGACGTATCCATAATATTTGCGAGGTCATCGTTTGTGACCACGCGGGCAGGTTCCGCAGAACCTGCACCTATGATTTGAATAGCTTGCATATACATCCTTTTTTCTTCCGGCTGCACGGGCATTCCCTGTGCCGCCTTAGATATTCCGGTATTTTTCCTGACGCTGTTCTACCAGTTCGTCCGGACGAAGAGCACAAAGCTCCTGTAATGTCTTCTCGAGAACAATGTCAAGACTTGCATACATTCGTTCCGGATCTTCCTGCGCACCGCCCAAAGGTTCCGGAATCAAATGATCGGCCACCTTAGCCTTCCGGAGATCCTTAGCCGTAAGCTTCATAATATCGCAGGCTTCTTCATGCCGTGATGCATCCTTCCAGAGAATGGATGCAAAACCTTCCGGACTCAGTACCGAAAAGACCGCGTTTTCCAGCATCAGAATTTTGTTTGCAACGCCAATGGCCAGTGCTCCGCCGGAGTTTCCCTCACCGGTGATGATGGAAATGATTGGCACATGGAAACCGGACATAGCCGCAAGATTCTGCGCTATCGCTTCGCCCTGTCCGTGTTCCTCGGCTTCAAGACCGGGATAAGCACCCGGTGTATCAATAAATGTAATGATCGGCCGTTGGAATTTTTCTGCCTGTTCCATAAGGCGGAGTGCCTTACGATATCCCTCCGGGCAAGGCATTCCGAAATTACAAGCCAGGTTTTCTTCCATATTGCGGCCCTTTCTATGGCCGAGTACCGTAACCGGCATTCCCTTGTAACGGGCAATACCGCCATAAATCGCCGCATCATCCTTGTAAAGATGATCGCCCTTCTGCTCAAAGAAATCCGTAAAAAGATTCTCGATAAAATCCTGAATATGCGGGCGTTTCGGATGACGAGCCAAATATACATGGTCTGCCGCGGAAAGATCGCTGCATTCCCGGAGAAGTGTATTTCTCTCCTGATCAAGCTGTGCGATCATAGGCGCATTGGCACGAAGATCTTCCACGGTCTTCGCCATATCTTCCATGCGTTTTTCCAGTTCTTCTACCTGTTTGATGATGTCCTTTATCATGTCTTATACCTTCATATCAGGCAGTTGCCTGGTTATTTTTCTGATGCAGTTTCAGAAGATCGATCAAGGTGTTTCGCATATCCTTTCGCTCGACGATCTTATCAACAAAGCCCTGTTTCTCCAGATATTCTGCATGCTGGAATCCTTCCGGCAGCTTCTTACCGATTGTCTGCTCAATGACACGCGGACCGGCAAAACCGATCAATGCCCCCGGCTCGGCCAGCGTAATGTCTCCCAGTGTAGCGAAGCTTGCGGTTACGCCTCCGGTTGTCGGATGCATCAGAAAACTGATGTAAAAGCCACCATGCTTTGCGAAATTATGAATAGCTGCTGTGGTCTTGGCCATCTGCATCAGACTGTAAATACCTTCCTGCATACGGGCGCCGCCACTCGCAGAGAAAATAATGAGCGGAAGCTTATGACGATCTGCATACTCGATTCCGCGGGTTACCTTTTCCCCTACGGCACGGGACATGGATCCCATAAAGAAACGACTATCGAGGAGGATGACCACGGTTTTGATACCGCCGATCGGGCCCACAGCACTGATGACCGCTTCACGAAGGCCGGTCTTCTTTTCCTGCGCTTCAATTTTTTCCTTGTAGCCCGGAAAATCCAGCGGATCCCCTGCGCTCATCTCATGATCCAGTTCCTCATAGTGTCCGTCATCCATAAGAATCTTTAAACGATAATAGGAACCCATCGGGCTGTACTTACCGCATTCCGGACAAACAAACAGATTTTCTTCCCAACGGTGCCGCATGGAACGACGGCTGCAGCTTCTGCATGTCACAAAGGCTGAAGGAATACCGAGCTTTCCGGCGGAAATGTCCCGACGTGCTTTTTCCTGATGTTCCAGGTCATGATAGATGTCATAGATTTTTTGTATCGGTGTCAGCATGATATCCTCCTTTAGTCGAAGATGATTGCTCTCTTGCTATTTCTTATTTCAGATAATCCACAATATCCTGTACTGTAGAGAGCTTGCCAATGTCTCCGTCCGGAATTGTTTTGCCGGTTGCATCTTCCAGTGCCATGTGAAGCTCTACTAAAGAAAGAGAATCAATCTCCAGATCCTCAACAAGCTTTGTCTCTGGCTTGATCTTGTCTGCGTCGCAAGCAAGTGTGTCGGCAATAAGTGTTTTTACGTTTTCGAAATCCATAGTGATATCTCCTTGTTCGGTTCAATTTTTTGAATCATATTTACCCGGCCATCTTAGCACCTGTGCAAGAAACGTCAAGTTATCCAAACTTAAGAATCAGCTTAAGAAAATCGGTTTTAACATAACAAAAAAGTGGCAAAAACGACGCAATTACGTCATTTTTGCCACTTTTCATTTTTCTTAATTTCGATTTTATATTCCACCACGAAACGGCAGTTAATGAACATTTGCAAAAAAGTGTCTAAGACTTTTACGATCCGATTGACACAATTCTGGAGCCTTGATCCCGGTCTTTTTTCACCACAATCTGCCGGTCGATCCGGCTCTTCAGCTCGGCAACATGCGATATAATTCCAACCAGACGATGCCCCTCCGTCAGACTCTGCAATGCCTTCATTGCCTGCTGCAGCGTATCTTCATCCAGGGTTCCGAAGCCTTCATCCACAAACATGGTATCAAGCCGAATGCCGCCGGCACTTGACTGAATCTCATCCGAAAGTCCCAGTGCGAGCGATAGGGACGCCATAAAGGATTCTCCTCCGGAAAGTGATTTTACAGAACGTTCCGTACCATTATAATGGTCGATTACATCCAGTTCGAGTCCTGACTGGTTTTTAAGATTCCCAGCCTCTCTCCGTCGGCGAAGTTCATATTGGCCTTCTGACATGATCATCAGCCGGACATTGGCTTTTCGAAGGATACGATCAAAGTATGTTGTCTGGATATAGGTTTCCAGCATCAGCTTTTCCTGCCCGCTCACATTCCCGTTGGCCGTATTGCTGAGATCCAAAACCCATTGCCACTTCTTTTCAGCGGCGCTAAGCTTCTCTGCAAGTTCCTGCAGTTTTTTATAAATCCGCCGGTTTGCCTCCATCCGCGTATAAATGTCCTGCATTCTCTGCTCCCGCTGCCGGATGGTACTGTCCAGACTTTTTTTCTTTTCTTTCAAGACATCCAATGCTTCCTCCGGCGCTTCCTGAAGCTGTTTTTCCAGTTGCGTCACCTGTCCGTGAATACGGGATTCCTCATTGGCGGCCGTCTTTTCCTTCTGCTGCGCCTGTTCCAGCCGTTCCTCAATTCCCTGTTTTTCCTTCCGCAGCCGCTCCGCTTCCGCTTTTGCCTCTGCTTCCCCGGCAAACGGCAGCTGACGAACCAGCTGTTCTTCCTGGGCACAAAGTTCCTTCTGTCTGGCCTCAAGCGCGGCCAGACTCTGTGCGCAAACGAGGATCATTTCATCAAGCTTCTTTATTTCCGCTTCGGTTTCCGGAATTTGTTTTTCAAGCGCATCGCGGTCAGCCACATTCTGTTTTGCTTTCTGAAGCCGCGTACTGCAATCCTCTCGTTTTTTCCGAAGATCCTGCAATGCGTCCTCTACCTTCTCCTGCGTACCGTTTTCATTCACCCTAAGAAGCGCTTCTTTACGGCGTTCTGTATCTTCCCGCTTTGCATTTTCCATGCCACGGAGCGTGTTTGCCTCCGATGACAGCGTTTGCATTTTTTGGTTTGCCTGCTCTGCGGCTTTTTTGGCTTTTCGAATCTGCTCTTCGGTTGGTGCTTCTGCCGTCAGCGCGGCCGGAGACGGATGTTCGGTCGAACCGCAAACCGGACAGGCGGCCCCGGGCTTCAGCTCAGCAGCCAGAATGCCGGCCTGTTCATCCAGAAAGGCCCGGTTCATTTTTTCATGTTTGTCCTGCAGTATGCGATGCTGCTCGGAAGCGGCAATATAGTCATTCTGCTTTTTCAGAAGTTCTGCGGAAAGCCTCTCCAGTTCCTCTATATCTCTGCATAATTGCCTTAGATCCTGCTCCCTTTGCTGAAGCTTCTCTTCTTCATGCCGGCACTCCGCCAGTTCTTTATCGGCTTGCTGCAGACCCTTCCGTCTTTCTTGGTCGCGTTCCAGTTTCTCGGCAAGCGCCTCCCGGTCTGCTTTCCTTTTCTGACCGGTCTTTGTATTTTCCGAATGTTCTTCCCGACATTTCTCCTGTTCTGCACGAATTTCCGTAAGGCGGGAAAACTCCGGAAGCTTTGCTTCGATCGCGGCAATGCTCTGTCCGAGCTTCTCCAGCTTTCCGGACTCTTCTCCGGCCGCAGCCTGTGCTGCTTTAGCGGCAGCATGATTTCCGATTGCTTTTTCCAGTGCTTCCTGTGCTTCCTTCAGCATAATGCGCTGTTTTTCAATCTCCTCGGCTTTTCCGATTCGCTTGTTTAAGGTCTCCATCTCCCGCTTTTCGCTTTCCTGAGCCTTCCGCTCTTCGGCATCCCGCTCTGCATCCATAGAAAGCAGAGATTCTATATACGGAAAAAGCTCTGCATCCGGAAGGGATGTACTCGAAACAGTTTCCGGAGACATTTGTCCCTCCGTAAGGATTTCCTTCTCCGGCGGTACCATGATTCCCGAAGCGTATTGATCCCGGAGCATACGGAGCTGGTTAACTTCACCGCTTAGCTTTCCGGAAGCATCCTTCAGCTTCTCCTGCAGAATCTGATAATATTCCGTACGAAACAGTTTCCGGAAAATCTGCTGCCGTTCCTTGGTTTCGGCTACAAGAAGCTTCAGGAAATCCCCTTGGGAAATCATCGCAATTTCCGTAAACTGCGCATAATTTACCCCCAGAATCTCAACAATTTTCTGATCCACTTCCTTTTGCTTTGTCAGAATGGAGCCATCCGGCATAATCAGCTCTGCCGCAGCCTTTTCCTTGGTCATTCCTCCGCCCTTCTTTGCCGGGCGTTCATACTCCGGATTCCGCTTAATGGTATACTGCTTTCCACGATACGCAAAACACAGCTCCACTTCCGTCGGTGTTTCCGGCGCCGCATATTTGGAACGAAGCATGGAGGCCGTGCGGTTTGTACCGGAAGCCTGTCCGTAAAGCGCATAGGTGATGGCATCAAAGATCGTGGTTTTTCCGGCACCGGTATCACCGGTAATAAGATACAGTCCCTCGGTTCCCAGCTTTTCCAGATCCACAGGCTGTACTCCCTTATAGGGTCCAAAAGCGGACATTTTAAGCATTAACGGTCTCATTCTGCGTCCTCCCAAATCCCTTCCATCATTTCTTTAAGGAAGGTTTTCTGCTCTTCACTCATGTCCTGATGATTCTGCTTCCGGTACAGTTCCTGAAAAAGCTCCATTGGCGATTTCTTTTCCATATCCGAAAGCTCCCCCGTTTCCTCCATGGAATTCCGTGTACGCGCATTGTCATAATCCAGTTTCATAAGATTGTGATACACGGTACGAAGCTTACCCATGGCATCCGGTACATCAAGCTCGTCCGTCAAGGTGACATGCATGTAATCCTCCGGGTCAAAGCGGCTGTAAAACGCACGACTCATCACTTCGTCATAGCTTCCGCGTATTTCCCGGAGGTCGTGAAGCGGCTTCAGCGGAACGGTCCGCAATGTTATAAGTGCATGGTCTTCCCTGTTCTTTTCGCCGATTTCCACAATCGTAACCGACTTCTTGTGGTTAACTTCCGAAAAACTGTACTTCAGGGGCGTCCCGGAATATCGTATCACCGGTCCCTGTAATTTCGTGTCTTCCGCGTTTTCTTCCATCGCTTTCTGCCCGATTTCCGGCGACTTTTCCACCACAGTCTCGACATGGTTTTCCGGAACAGTCTCCCCTTCCGTCTTTTCCGAAACCGTTTTTCCACCAAAATGGATATTCTGCGGTCCATGAAGGTGTCCCAGTGCGACATAGTCAAACGGCGCAAATACTTCGGCATCCACATTGTCCGTACCGCCGATGGAAATCTCCTCAGAATCACAATGGCTGGCACCGGTCACAAACTGATGCGTAATGAGCAGATTACGATGATCCTTTCGGAGGTTCATATGTGAAATCGCCACACGCATTGCATCGGTATAGCTCTGCACCTCTTCCTCCGGAAAGAGATGGCGGACAAGCTGCGGCTTAATAAACGGAAGCATCCAGATATCTACCGGCGGATGAAGACCGACATCGGAACCTTCCTCCGTCCGCTCTTCCAATGTGACCGGTTCGATTTTTCCGCTGTAGACCGGAGAAAGATATATTCCGCTCCGATCCATCAAGCGGTTTCCAAAGGCAATGCGTTCCGCAGAATCATGATTGCCGGAAATGGCAAACACCCGGACCTTCCGTTCGGCAAGCGCCACCAGAAATTCATCCAAAAGCTCTACCGCCTCTGCAGACGGAACCGACTTATCATACAGATCCCCGGCAAGGATTACCCCGCCGTCCGGTTTCTCTTCCTCAATAATTCTGAGAATCTGCTGAAAGATAAATTTCTGGTCATCGATCATGGAAAATTCATTGACACGCTTTCCTATATGAAGATCTGCTAAATGAATAAATTTCATGCCGGCATTATACTCCTTTTTCCTTTTTTCCACTGATATCTTATCATTTAACCGGTGCATTTTTTTGTACACTCGAAGGCCGTTTAAAGATCGCCCTTTTTTCACAGATTATTCTCCGGATCATCCTCTGATAATTAATCCACCCCTAAAAATTACGATATAACAAATCATGTGTTATAAAGCTTAGGTTTAAAATTACCAAATTAAAGTGAACTTTTTGAAATCAAATTCTGAAATCTAACCCTGTTTTTCAATTAAATTTCGCCGGTCTCGTCCTTATTCCGAACTTTTACGCGATGATTTCATCCAGCCAGCGCAGCATCATTGGAAACCACGAGGCAATATGCGGATCGGTAATGCGGTTTTTTCCGAGATCCTCCACCTCTTTCGTAGCCAGCGACATACCGTGAACTCCCCTTGGGAAGATATGATATTCTACTTCAACTCCCTGCTTAATGCAGGACTCCACAAACATCAGTGAATTCTGAATCGGAACGGCTTCATCCGGCTCTGTCTGCCAGATAAAGCATGGACAGGTACTTGCATGAACATGCTTTTCCAACGAGAACCACTGCAGTGCACGATCGTAATCCGTGGTATCCCCATAACGTTCCGCATATGTTTCCCGTTTTCCCAAAAGACGCTGAAAGCTTCCACGGTGCGCCCATTCACCACCGGAAATAACCGGATAAGCCAGAATCATGGCATCCACACGGAACAGTCCGGAAACACCGGCATGCTCCTCTAAACCCTCCGTTTCCTTTAGGAAAATATCCGCTTCGTCTGCGTTACCTGTTTCCTGTTTGGCAGCATCATGCTCCCTTAAATACTGTATCACCTCTGGAAGAAACGGCTTTCCATACCAGTCCGTATCATCAAAATGAACGCCATACGATGCCGCGCAATGTGCTCCGGCGGAAAATCCCATCAAATACACCGGCTCCTCCGGGAACAGCCGTTTTACAGTCACCACAGCCCATGCCGCCTGCTTCAACGGACGAAGTCCGAGTATCTCCGATTTCACATCATAATGTAAAATCACGCCCCGATAGCCACCTTCATTCAATGCACGAACGATGGGTGTACTCTCCCGTTCACTCAAATGCTCATAGCCGCCGCCTGGAAAAATAATCACGGTTCCTTTTTTCCGGACTTTTGCCTCCTGTGCTTCGTCATAGCACAGCTCCGCGTCGTAAATTCCCTTTACTACCATATCCTTCTCTCCTCTTTTCTTTCACGGCCAGAGCGAACCCGCGACCTGAAAACATAAAACAGGCCTATCCATAGGATAGGCCTTTCTCCATCTTTTTATTTAGTCTTCAATGCGACCGACCAATGCTTCTGTGAGCTGAACACAATGCTTGATTGCCTTTTTCTCGAAGCTTGGATAATCCTCATGTGCAGAATCATCTGCCTTATCGGAAATAGCACGGACAATCAGAAACGGAATCTTATTCTGCCATGCGATCTGCGCAATGGCTGCACCCTCCATTTCCACACACCGTCCCTGGAAATGATCCACAATCCACTGTTTCGTGTTCTTGTCCGATACAAAACGGTCTCCGGAACATACACGCCCAATGAACGTATGAATATCCGGATTCACTCTTTTGTTTTCTTCCTCT
>ONLM01000007.1 GCA_900318695.1 uncultured Eubacteriales bacterium
GCTACAACGGAAATGAATATAGAGTTCTTGATAAATGTGCTGAAGCCGATTTTTGCAAATCCTTTCCAGCCTTTTGCATAGTTCTCCAAAGTGAAGTTCTTTGGAATCAGATTTCCTGCCGTCACAAATATTGTTTTGGTCTCCTTGAATGAACTCATGATCATCCAGAGAAGCGGATATACCATAATAATTCCGAATGCCATAACCAGGATATGATACAGGACTGTCCGTACACTTTTTTTCGTTTTCATGATCACAAACCTCCGTCATATACCCAGAACTTTTTCGTCGCAAACAAAGCCAATGTAACAAGACCGATAATTGCCAGCATTACCCAGGCCAGCGCAGCACCGTATCCTGTATTGTAAAATTCGAAAGACTGCTGGTACATGTAAACCGTATACAGAAGTGTGGAATTCATCGGCTTTCCCTGTGTAATGATGTAGCACTGCGTGAATGCTAAAAATCCATTGATCATCTGCATTACCAGATTAAAAAAGATTGTCGGGGTCAGTAACGGCAGCGTGATCATACGGAACTTATGAAAACCATTGGCGCCGTCTACATCGGCCGCTTCATAAAGTGATGTCGGAATCTGTTTTAATGAGGACAGGAAAATCAGCATGGAAGATCCAAACTGCCATACAACCAGAAGAATCAAAACCCAGATTGCTGTCTTGGTATTGCCGAGCCAGGCAATATTACATTTGATACCGACATTTTTCAGAATGGTATTCAGCACACCATCGATGGCAAACATACGCTTCCAGAGAATTGCAACAGCAACAGAGCCGCCAATGACAGAAGGAAGATAATATGCTGCACGATAAAAACCGGTCATCTTTGAATTCTTAAACAGAATCATGGCAACAATCAATGCAAAAATCAGCTTTAGCGGAACCGATACAAAGGCAAAGTAAAAGGTTACCCCCAATGTCTGGAAAAAAGTCGGATCCGAGAACATCTTCTGAAAATTCTTAAGACCAGTAAAAACAGGTGGTGATAAAATGTCGTAATCACAGAATGCATAGTAAAGTGAAATTGCCATGGGAACAATCAGGAAACATAAAAACCCGATGATAAAGGGCATTACAAATAGATATCCCACATAGGCTTCACTATTCAGCTTTTGTTTCAGCTTATTCATAAGAACCTCCGGAAGAAATCATTTTTAAAATTGAAGCGGCAATATCGGTAGATACCGCCGCTTCCTCATCTTTTTTATTTTGCTGCAGCCTTTTCTGCCATAATCTTATTGCCTTGCTCGAACAGCTGCTTTCCAGCTTCTTCTGCTGTCATTTGACCGTAGCATACCTGTTCTTCCAGCTTGTCAAGAAGATCGTTTACTTCCGATGTGCCATTGCCGGAAGGAGGGTTGATCTGGCTGGAATTCGGTGCAACAACGTTATTCAGGAAGGATGCGATTTCCGCAGTGGATGCATCCAGCTTTGGTGCTACTGCTTCTGCTACTTTAGAAGAAAGCGGGATACCTCTCTCTGCCTTCAGTGTTGTGTTGCACTCTACATCGTTTGTCCACCAGTTGATGAACTTGACAGCGGCTGCAGGGTCCTTTGCTGTAGCAGAAACGGAAAGGAACTGCCCCGGCTTCATATAATCCGATTTCTTAGGATCCTTTGCCGGCCATGTAGTCATCTGAATGTTTGCACCTTCCGGAGCAGCGGCTCTGGTAGCAACCAACTGATTGGTATAAGCAAAAGAACACCATGACATGGTTTCCGGAGAAGATCCGTAAACCATCGGATCCTGTTCAATAGAACCAATAGTTCTTTCGGCAAATACCGATGGATCCAGATGCCATCCGTCCTTTATACCATTTTCATAAAGCTTAAAGTATTCAACATAATCCTGTTCTTTACCGCCAAGCTTTCCATTTGTATACATAACCGCGTCATTGGAACGCTCAAAATATTCTACAAAATTCTCGCCAACACCATACGACATGTTGGTCTTGTATCCGGTTTTTTCATGAATGGTCTTGCTTGCTGCAACAAACTCATCCAGAGTCATATTGTCCTTGATCGTAACACCGGCTTCATCCGTAATCGTCTTGTTATAAAGAAGCGCCGGTGAATTGATACCATGACAGATAGCGTATAACCCGTCGCCAACCTTTCCCGCATTGACAATGTTCTGATCGCAATCGTTCAGGTTCAGCGTGCCATCCTTTACATACGGTGTCAAATCAAGAAGAAGGCCATTGGCAACATACTGATCAAGATATTTGTAATCCATCTGAATGATATCCGGGAGAGAATTTCCTGCAGCGGCAGTAGCAAGCTTATCCCAGTAATCTGCCCATTCAGAAAACTGTCCGTCAATGGATACGCCCGGATTCTGACTCTGATAAAGCTCAATTGCGTTCTGAGTAACCTCGTTACGAACCTGATTGCCCCACCAGCTAAAGACCATATTGGCCGCGCCATTGGAAGCCGCCGGCGCTGCTTCTGTCTTTCCTGCATCAGCCTTTGTTTCTGCAGCCTTGGTCTCTGCCGGTGCAGAAGTACCGGAACTTCCACAGCCAACCAGGCTCATCGCTGCAAGTGCGGCAGCAGTAACCATACATAACGCTTTTTTCATAACAAAACCTCCTTAATGGTTTCACACGTTTAAATTGATATTAGTATAGCAAAATGTCTAATTTATCCGACTCAAAAAACCGTTATGCTGTTCAGAAATACCGATTACTTTTTACGAAAATTTAAAATTCAGGAATACTATACAAAGAATATCCAAATTATACCCTCTATATATGAACATATCATGCTATAATGAAACCTGACTTGGCAATTCGCATACGAGGACGCGCTTCATGATGATCTTAACCTGGAAAAAAATCAAACAGCTGGTTCGAAATCTGTCACTTCATACCAAAATGGTTATGATTTCTCTTTTGACCGTTACAGCAATCAGTATTACAACCTTTGGCGGCTTACGCTATCTGAATAACGCATACAATCATCAGCTGTATCGTGTTTGTGCCGGTAATCTGTCCATTTCCTCCAAGACCATCTCGGAGCGGCTTAAAAATGTAGAAACTCTCTCTTCTGTCATGATTTCTTCTGCTACGATACAGAATTCGTTAAGTGCTTTACTTGACAGTGATGACGCCCGGGTTCATTCAAACAGCAACCGCGCAATCAACAATGCACTGGCAACCTATAAACAGACTTTTGCCAATCCGGGACTTCGTGGAATCTCCTTATACAATGATTCTTTTGCCAACAGTTCCAATCTGGGACTGATTTTTAATAAAAATACCGATTCCATTAAAAAAGCGGTGGCTTCCGGCCGCGCCGCGCGAGGAGGTATTACCTGGACTCTCGATGAAGACCATACGGGGTATTTGCTTTTAGACCGGGAAGTCCGTAAAATCGATAAATTATCTCTGGCTCACTTAGGCGATCTTGTGATTTTTGTCGATCTCGATCAGCTGGTGCAGGATGCCAACCGTGCAGTAACAACCTATGAAAACTCGATTTATCTGATATTTAACGGTTCCCGGTGCATATATTCTTCCGGCGAACTGCCCGCGGAAATTCTGAATGATCTCTCTTCTTTTCCAAACACCTACAGCATTTTGACTTTAAACGGGCATCGTTTTTTTGCAGTACGTGATACAATTCCGGGTTATTCCTATGATTACATCAACCTGGTTCCTTATGATCAGATTACTGCATCCATACATTCGGTAGAACGTCTGCTCCTGCTGGTTCTTTTTTTGGCATCCTTTGGCGCAGTTGTCATAAGTGCGATTCTGATCCGGTTTGCTTTATTGGATATGAATCGTCTGGTACTTCGCATGGACCGGTTCAGCAAAGTACCGGAGCTTCCTATCCCGGAGTGTTCCGTTCACTATCAGGGTCGGACCGATGAACTCGGAAGACTACATCAGCAGTTCGAATCCATGGCCGCACAGATTCAGCAACTGATCAAGGTAAATTATGTAAATCAGCTGTTAAATAAAGATGCCAAATTGAAGGCTCTGGAATCGCAAATCAATCCGCATTTTCTATACAATACACTGGAAACCATCAACTGGCGGGCCAAGGCCTTGAAAGATACGTACATTTCTCAAATGACGGAGGCATTGGGAACACTTCTTCGTGCGACTTTAAGCAATAAACAGTCTCTCGTGGATTTGTCTTATGAATTGAATTTGGTTCATAGCTACATCACCATACAGAACATCCGCTTTGAAGACCGGCTTATTTATCAGGAACAGGTGGATGCTTCTCTTTCCAATGTTAATGTCCCGCCTCTCAGCATACAGCCGCTTCTTGAAAATGCCATCCGTTATGGCATGGAAGAAATGATGGATGCCTGTACGGTTATACTCCTGATCTATCGAAAGGAAGATCGTCTGCTTATTGAAGTCCGTAATGAAGGCTCCGAATTTGAAGAACATCTTCTGGAAAAGTTAAAAAACGGTGAAATCAGTCCCCATGGCCACGGTATTGGACTGCTGAACATCCATCAGCGAATACAGATTCTCTTTGGAGAACAATACGGTCTTTCTTTCCATAATGATAAAGGCCTTGCCATTGCTACTATTTCCATACCTTACACTACAACACACGCGGAGGAACTCGCATGTTAAAAATGATCATTGCCGACGATGAAAAAATCATCCGGGAAACCATTTCCAGCATCATTGACTGGAAAGCTATTGATATCGATCTGGTTGGCCTTTGTCAGAACGGCATGGAAGCCTATAATACGATTCTGGACGAAAATCCGGACATTGTTCTTTCAGATTTGAAAATGCCCGGAATGAATGGTCTTGAACTGATAGAAAAAGCACAAAAGACAAATCCGGAAACCCGCTTTATCATTCTCTCCGGTTTTGGCGAATTCTCTTACGCCAAAGAAGCCATGAAATATGGGGTCAAGCATTATCTTCTGAAGCCCTGCAATGAAGAGCAGATCCGGGAAAGCGTCCTCGAATGCAAAGAGGAATGTCTGAAGCTGAAATACACAGAAGAAACCTTTGGACAGGCGCAGGAAGCGGCTCACCGTTTGGCGAATGCTGCACTTTTTAATATCGTAAATGACTGCATCTGCCAGAACGGTAATTTAGAGCATTTGATTCACCGTTATGAAACCTATATTGATTTTGATTTCACAGCCTATCGTTTAAGCTACGTATATTATCTGCCGTATTCCGAGCTTTCCTCCTTTTTAGCAGAGCTGGAACCCCTTTGTAAAAGACTCATGCCCGGCATCCTTATCCATGGAATATATGTGAACAATACACTGCTTCTGTATTATCGGAATTATGATATTCATTATTCTGAACTTGAATTCTTTATCAGGGAATATAAGAAAAACACCCTGGCAGCCAGTCTTGAAACAAGTTCCGCGCTCTATGGAAGCCTTCGTGAACTGCTGAACGTCATTGTTCCGAAACTGTCCCGCTACGGACTGATTTACTATGTCAATGATTTTCGTGCGACTTATACCTGTAACTACAAGTCGCATATCGATGAAGTGGATCTTTTATATAAAAAGATCCGTGATGGAGATCCGGATGCCGTTCAAAGCTTTTCTGAAAACCTGGAAGGCATCAGCAGTCTTCCTTTTATTAAGCAGATCACAAGCAGTATGCTGATGAAGCTGGCCATTAAAAGTCCCGGCGTATCCAGTCAGACCTTGACCGATTGGCTGCAGGAAATCGATGGTGCGGAGGATATCGAATACATTCGAAAAACCAGCATGGAGCATGTTCATACCATGTTTTATATGAACAGTCACCGGAGCCGGGAAAGTCAGCTGATCCAAACCATTTATCAATATGTAAACGATCATTTAAAAGATCCGGATCTTTCCCTAAAGTTTATTGCAGAAAACTACCTGTACATGAACGTGGACTATGTAAGCAAAAAATTCTTAAAAGAAACCGGAATCCGCTTTTCACAGTTTTTGACCAATAAACGTATTCTTCGTGCCAAGGAGCTTCTTCTATCCGGAAAATACGATAAAATCCAGTTTATTGCGGAAGAAATCGGGCTGGGCAATAATCCGCAGTACTTCTCACAGCTTTTTAAAAAAGCTACCGGAATGACACCGAGTGCTTTCGTAGAGCAGGCGTCTGTTTCCATAGATGTTTAAAAACTTCTCCGCAACTACTCCCATTGGCCGGCTAATGGGTTATCCGCCTCCTGCATGTCCGAAGCGGATCAGCCGTATACC
>ONLM01000122.1 GCA_900318695.1 uncultured Eubacteriales bacterium
AAGGTTCCTAAGGATGAGATCGATCAGAAGGTACATGAGGCAGCAAGAATCCTTGACCTTGAGCACCTTCTTGACAGAAAGCCAAAGGCTCTTTCCGGTGGTCAGAGACAGAGAGTTGCCATGGGACGTGCTATCGTTCGTAGACCAAAGGTATTCCTTATGGATGAGCCTCTTTCCAACCTCGATGCAAAGTTAAGAGCACAGATGCGTGTAGAGATTGCAAAGCTCCACAAGTCCCTTGAGACAACCATCATCTACGTAACACATGATCAGACCGAGGCTATGACTCTTGGTACACGTATCGTTGTTATGAAGGACGGCGTTATCCAGCAGGTTGATACTCCGGAGAATCTTTATGACACACCTTGCAACAAGTTCGTTGCAGGATTCATCGGATCTCCTCAGATGAACATGATCGATGCAGAATGCAAGGAAGAGAACGGTGACGTAACTCTTACTTTCGCCGGTCACACCATTGCACTTAGCGCAGAAAAGGCTGCAAAGCTTAAGGAAGGCGGTTATGTAGGAAAGACCGTTACCCTTGGTATTCGTCCTGAGCACCTTCATGATGATGCAGATTTCGTAGCTGCACATGCAAAGCAGACCGTTACTTCTGAAATCAAGGTATATGAGATGCTCGGTGCCGAGACACTTCTTTACTTCGATCTGGGTGATGCTTCATGGGTTGCTAGAGTAAACCCTAAGACGAAGGCACGTACCGGTTCTACCGTTACTTTCGCTCTTGATGAGTCTAAGATTCATGTTTTCGATAAGGAAACGGAAAAGACCATCACAAACTAATTTGGGAAACATTGCAAATTTTGCCCCATTGGATACCGTTCCGGTGGGGTTTTTTATTGCTTATTTTTACTTTTGCGCTTTATCGGCCGTGCAAAATTGTTTTTTTCGTCGTGATGCATACTATTTTTAATAAAACTCGTATAATATGCACAAAACGTATCATCACTTCTATTGATTTTAACGAACATATCTTGTAGAATAGACTTTAATTATGGGAAATTAGCGATAATAATTTCTCTTTCACACCGATTATATAAAGATGGGAGATAAATATGATTTCGAATCAGGTATTACAGAGTACAATTGATTCTTTAAAAGGTATTACCAGAGTCGATATTGCTATAGCCGATATTGACGGCAAGATTCTCGCAACGACTTTTTCCGATGATCAATACACAGAAACCATGGTTTCCTCTTTTGCGGATTCCCAGGCGGATTCTCAGGCAGCCGGCGGCTATCAGTTCTTTAAGATCTTTGATGAGCATCAGCTGGAATACGTTCTGATTGCCAAAGGCGATACCGATGATGTATACATGGTCGGCAAACTCGCCGCATTCCAGATCCAGACTTTACTGGTTGCATACAAAGAGAAATTCGATAAGGATAACTTCATCAAGAACCTTCTTCTTGACAACCTTCTTTTGGTTGACATCTACAACCGCGCAAAGAAGCTGCACATTGATGTCGGCGTAAAGCGTGTCGTATACATCGTTGAAACCGATAAGGGCAGCGATTCCGGTGCTTTAGAAGCATTAAAGACTCTTTTTGCCGCAAGAACAAAGGATTTTGTTACCGCTGTCGACGAAAAGAACGTCATTATCGTACGTGAATTGAAGGCCGGCGAAGGCTACGAAGATATCCAGAAAAATGCCGATGCTATGCTCGACATGTTGGAAACCGAAGCCATGATTCAGGCCAGAATCAGTTTCGGTACGGTAATCGACGAAATCAAGGAAGTATCCAAGTCCTATAAAGAAGCAAAAATGGCACTGGAAGTCGGCAAAATCTTCTATCCGGGCAGAACCATTATCGCATATAACAGCCTTGGTATCGGCCGTCTGATATATCAGCTTCCATTACCGCTTTGTAAAATGTTCATCAAGGAAATCTTTACCAGCGTTTCCCCGGATGAATTTGATGAGGAAACTCTCACAACCATCAATAAGTTCTTTGAAAACAACCTGAATGTTTCCGAGACTTCCAGACAGCTTTACATTCATCGTAACACTCTGGTTTATCGTCTCGACAAGCTTCAGAGATCTACCGGCCTTGATCTTCGTATCTTTGATGATGCGATTACATTTAAGATCGCGCTCATGGTTGTCAAGTACATGAAATATATGGAGTCTATTGACTACTAAAGCGGAGAATGAATGATCAAGCTGAACCACGTAAGTAAAACCTATCCGAACGGCACCACGGCGCTTCGAGATCTCTCTTTAGAGATTCAGGACGGCGAGTTTTGTCTGATCGTCGGCCGCAGCGGTTCGGGAAAATCCACATTATTAAAACTTCTGACAAAGGAGCTTGAGCCAACAAGCGGGGAAATCGTCGTGAACGATACCCCGCTTGAATCTATGTCCAGACGCCGCGTTCCGAATTACCGCAGACGTTTGGGCGTCGTATTTCAGGATTTCCGACTCCTGCAGGATCGCACGGTATATGAAAACATTTCCTTTGCACAACTTATCGCCGGACGTTCCACCGCAGAAATCCGGGAAAACGTTGCCGAAGTCTTGAAACGTACCGGACTGTCCTCAAAGTACAATTCATATCCGAGTGAATTATCCGGAGGAGAGCAGCAGCGCGTAGCCATTGCGCGCGCTCTGGTCAATCGCCCGGAAGTTCTTCTGGCCGATGAGCCTACCGGTAATCTCGATCACGAAAACGCAAAAGAAGTGATTCGTCTGCTCCTCGATATCGAACAGCAGGGCACCACGGTCATCCTGATCACCCATGACCGGGAACTCGTTAAGGCTTTGGGGAAACGTGTTGTAACTTTATCGCACGGCGAACTCGTTTCCGATGTTCCTGCTTCCGGCGGAGAATCCGCTCTGCAGACTCCGGAACTGGATCTTCCGGTTGCAAAGACCGTACCGCCACGTCGGCTTCGGTCCCGGTCTGCACACCGCACACCGCATGAGGCATCGGTCATTCCGATTCAAAAGAGAGGAGGCCGCACACATGAAGGCTAATGCACTTGCCTATTGCTTCCGATCCGCATTTAAAAACATGTTCCATAAAAAACTGTTTTCTCTTGCGTCCATGGCAACCATTTCTGCCTGTATTTTCCTGTTCTGCCTGTTTTTTTCCATTATCGTTAATGTGCAGAATATGGCCCACCAGGCAGAGACCACCATTGGTGTCACGGTTTTGTTTCAGGAAGATGCACCCCAGCAGGAAATTGACAATTTCGGAGAAATTCTAAAA
>ONLM01000030.1 GCA_900318695.1 uncultured Eubacteriales bacterium
ACTGGAAGGCGAAATCAAGCGTTCTAACGGTATGCTGAATAATGAGAAATTCATCTCTAAGGCTCCGGAGGCAAAGGTACAGGAAGAGCGGGAGAAGCTTGCCAAGTATCAGCAGATGCTTGCGCAGACCGTAGAAAGACTGAAGTCTTTTTAAGCTTGCTGAGAGACTTCAAACCATTTGAAAGGTCTGATGGAATCAACAGGAAAAAAACGGTCTGAAATTCTTCCGTATTGAGTCAAAAAGGAGGTCTCAGACCATGAAATTAAAGAAATTATGTATGATATTGTCTGCTGTGGCAATTGCCATGGCAACACCGATCACATCCATGACCGCGTTTGCGGAGGAGCGTACTGCTACGCAGGAAGAAATCAATGATGTGAATACTTCCGGTAAAAGTCAGTTTCAGTGGGAGAATACCGGTTACAGCTGGCGTCTCCTGTATTTGAAAAAAGGTGCGTCACAGTGGAAATATGCATACAAGTGGGTTCAGATTGGACCGGATTTCTATTACTTTGATCCTGCCACCGGTGATATGGCGGAAGGCTGGTTCCAGGATGCAGCCGGAAAATGGTTTTTTGCTCAGTGCGACAGCAGTTCGAGAGATAATAAGGATGCCGGAAAAGTTGTGACCGGTTGGGCATCCATCCGGGATGCAAAGGGTCTCGACCATATTTTCTATTTTGGCACAGACAGTAACGGTATTCCTTCCGGAATGTATCAGTCTTCCACACCGGGCTATTATAAGAGCTTTACGATTGATAACAAGCAGTATGCATTCGATTCAGACGGTCATTTAAACAAGTCATCCTTAGATGATGTTGACGTAAAGTCTTATGCACGTTCCCGCGGCAGCGAGGCCATTGCATTTAAGAACTGATGGATGTGAGGAATGCTTTAGCAGGCAATCCAAAAAGATAAAATGCAGAGAAATTCTGCATAGAACGTAATGACGAGCAGCAGAAATGCTGCTCGTTCTGTATAGAAAGAGGTACGATGAAAATCCAACTGATCACCGTAGGAAAGGTAAAGGAAAAATACTGGCGTGATGCAATCCAGGAATACAGTAAACGTTTGTCGGCATACTGTACGATGGAAATTGTAGAAGTGCAGGATGAGAAAACGCCGGATGGAGCGCCGGAAAGTGTAGAAGAAAAGATCAAAGATACGGAAGGTATCCGCATTCTGTCCAAAATTTCCGATCGAAGCTATGTGATTGCACTTGCCATTGAAGGAAAGATGCGAAGTTCTGAGGAATTGGCGAAAGATATGGCGGATCTTATGCTGCACGGGGAATCGGAAATCGTCTTTGTGATTGGCGGATCTCTGGGACTGAGCCCTAAAGTCATGGCGAGAGCAGACCGTAAACTTAGTTTTTCACCGATGACATTCCCACATCAGATGATGCGAGTGATTTTGTTGGAACAGATTTATCGTGCGTTTAAAATCAATGCACATGAACCGTATCATAAATAACATTGAAACCAAACCGAAAGCCGCGTTGAGATTTCTCTTAACGCGGCTTTCATTGTGGAGAAGAAAGAATTATACAATAGTACTTTTAAGATGAGAATCCATATGCTGAGGAACCTCATCCATCGGAACATCCAGAACAATGGAAAGTTCTTCATATAATATTGCTTCCGCCTGACTCAGATAATGATGATCGGTCAGGGTGAGTTTTTTGCCATTTTTATTTCGCTCGGCCTGACGGTGATACAAGGTCTTGATGACGCGAGCCAGTTCATATGGATCGCAGCTTCGAATGCAGGACTTGTAAGCGTCTTCCCGCTGTTTGTCGTTTTTTATATCGAGGATCTTGATCCCATCGAGATCCTTTAGGAAATTGGTGGTCTCGTCTTTTGTCATGATCGGACGGAGGTTTACGGTCTTGGAATCCACAGGCGCATAAACCGTACCTTCCGGTTTGCCAAAAGGCTGCATCATATAATACAGCTTTTCCTTAGATACACCTTCAATATCCAAGGTAGTTGTACCAAGAACCTTGTGAATTCCCATACAACCATAGACCACAAAATCACCCGTTTGAAACATGAAAACCTCCTTTTCTATACATATCGTCGAACATGAAAAACTTTTTTGAAATATTTTATCAAGATAGTACAGAGACTAAATAATTTTAAAAAAATATTTCATTTTTATATTGACTTTACGTTTGCAAATAATTACATTTATAAGTTTAAATCTAAATCGTGTTTTTCGCTAGAACCGAAATTTCTTTTTGTCATAACTACCATAAAAAATGGCGGTTTTTCTGTATCGTTTTGGTCAAGATTCTATGCTTCTTATGACAGACAAACAGAAGAAAACGGATGCCTTGCAGAGTGCTTCGGACTCGGTTATACTTTACGGTGATGTTTTTTTAGGAGAAATTAAAATGAAGGTAATTTTAGCACAATATAAGAAGTATCAGGAGATTATAAATTATCTGATCGTAGGCGGACTGACAACCGTTGTCAGTCTTTCTGTATACTATGGGCTTGTTTTGACCGTGCTTGATCCGGAACAGTCTGTGGAACTGCAGATCGCAAATATTTTGTCATGGATTGGAGCGGTAACTTTTGCATATTTTACGAACCGTAAATATGTTTTCCGCAGTGAAAACCGGAATATGCTGAAGGAAGCCGGACTATTCTATTCCTCAAGAATCAGTACCCTGTTAATGGATATGGTGATTATGTTTTTTATGGTCACGCTTTTTCATATCAATGACAAGATTGCGAAACTGGTGGTACAGGTTGTAGTTACAATTGCAAACTACATTTTCAGTAAGCTGTTTGTTTTTAAAAAGAAGTAGGAGTTTCGATACATGTCAAAGAGAATGCTCACAAAGGATAAGCGCTTTTATCCATATCTTTTATCCTTTTTCCTTCCGGTGTTATCTATGCTGCTGATCTTTATAGCCGGGCGGATTTATCCATTTGGGGAGAATACATTTCTGCGTACGGATATGTATCATCAGTATGCACCGTTTTTTTCAGAGTTTCGTCATAAACTTTGGGGATTGTTTCAGGGAAGATCGTTATTCTATACCTGGGATGTCGGACTGGGAATGAATTTCTGGGCCTTATATGCCTACTACCTTGCAAGCCCGTTGAACTGGTTTGTATTTCTGGTACCGAAAAGTCTGGTTATTGAATTTATGAGTTATATGATCATCGTAAAGATCGGTCTTTGCGGTGTGACCATGTGCTGGTTTTTGCGGCATCGTTATCCGCTGCAGCAGAAAGACGACCCGCTTCCGGCAGTTCTGTTCTCTGTATTCTATGCCATGAGCGGATATATTTCTGCCTACAGCTGGAATATCATGTGGCTGGACTGCATCATTCTTTTTCCGTTGATCATTCTGGGAGCGGTGCAGCTTATGGAAGGAAAGAGCCCGTTCCTTTATACGATATGTCTCGGACTTTCCGTATTATCGAACTACTACATTTCGATTATGATCTGTCTGTTTCTGATCATATATTTTTTCTGTCTCAATATTATAAATCCATGGCCGGAAAACCGAAGCCACTTTTCCGTATTCCTTGACCGTGGCATTCGTTTCTTCCTCTTTTCGCTTCTGGGCGGAATGCTGGCGGCTGTTACACTGATTCCGGAAATTTATGCAATGCAGTTGACAGCATCCGTGAATTCCAAATTTCCGGAGACAGCGAACCAGTATTTTACCATTATCGACATGTTTGCACGACAGATGCCGTTTGTCGAAACCGAGCAGGGGTTGGATCATTGGCCGAATATTTATGCCGGTGCCATGGTATTCCTTCTTTTACCACTCTATTTTCTGAGGGATTCGATTCCGTTAAAGAAAAAAATTGTAAATGCCTTGCTGCTGCTCTTTTTCTTCCTGAGCTTTAGCATGAATATTCTGAACTTTATATGGCACGGAATGCATTATCCGAATTCTCTTCCGTGCAGACAGAGTTTCATCTATATTTTCCTGCTGCTGGTGATGTGCTATGAAGTCTATCTTCACCGGAATGACTGCACGACGATGGAACTCAATATTTCCTTCGGCGCCGCAATGGGATTTTTACTGATTGCGCAAAAGACGGTGACGGATGATGCCATTCCATTTGGCGTATACTATCTCACCATGGCCATCGTGATTCTGTATTATTTTATGATGATGGAAGAGAAGCGGTTAAAGACGATACAGAGGGATGGAATTCTGGATCGCAGTCTGCTCTCCATTCTTCTGTTTTCTTTTGTATTTCTGGAAACAACGGCGAATATGGCATGGACATCTGTCAAGACCACTTCCAGAACCGCTTATGTCGATGACAATGATGACGTGCGGAATCTGGTTGCAAGGGCACAGAATACCGATTCGGATTTTTATCGATTTGAAAAAATGACGAGGAAAACGAAGGACGATGGTGCCTGGATGAATTTCCCTAGCGTTTCCTTGTTTTCTTCAACCGCCTACGAGGAATGTTCGAAGTTCTTCAAACT
>ONLM01000032.1 GCA_900318695.1 uncultured Eubacteriales bacterium
CTTCACCTTTTTGTCAATATGCACATAAATGTCCGACCCGGGATGGTCCAGGGCGTCTATCAGCATCTGGAGAATCTCGAATTCATTGTGCGCTATGACAAGCCAGGCCTGTTTCATTGGATTAACAGAAGGGATTTGTATGCCGGGGTTTTCTGATCTGTTCTATTTAGTTCTTATACCTCCAAGTTCTGAAATATAATTATTGCTTCGGGTGTTTTTTTTGATTGGGGATTCGGAACATCGCCTTCCTAAGTCCCAAAAGAACATATAAATTATAACCTATCCATTTTAAACGGTCTTTCAAAGAGTATCTGCCCACGAGTGGCGTCTCCCTCCACAAAGAATGCTCCTTATAATAACGGAAGAAAGAGGCATAAGGATGGTGGCAGTCCTTGTGCCAAGGCTTGGAGCTACCATCAAAATGAATAATGACCGGGTTCATCGTATAGGCATCTATTTCTTTTTTCATCTCTCCTTGATAGTAGCCATACTGCCACCAAAGCAAAAACCCATTTTGGAAGTTATATGTAAGATTTAATATTTCTTTCTCCGCAAAGAAGACCTTATTCAAAACATCTTGATCATAAAACGTAAGAACCTCCTGGTTTCTCGACAAGAAGGACATACAGCGCTCCATGCCCGCTTTTTCTCTCCAGTACTTGAGATTAATCAACAACACTCCCGCATTGACATAACCCTCTTCTTTGGGGTATTGTAGTCGGCGATAAAAATCATCTTGGTAAAAAGACTCATCCATTATCGCCCCAAAAGCCTTGGCTTCTATATCAGACTCCCATAAAGGACGGACTGGACCATTTACTACAATGTCACAGTCAAGATAAATCACTTTTTCAACATCTGGGGGCAGAACGCGAGGCGCCAATAAACGATAATAGGTCGCGAGGGAAAAGTATGACCCTTCACGGATTGAGCATGACTCCAGCATTGACTCATCAACGTGGACAAAAGAAAGCTTAACAGGATATTTCTCTTCCAATTTCTGTAAAGCCGACGTATTCTCTGGTGTTAATCCGGCCGTCAAGAAATATACCCCAAAACACTCCCCGGGGTTACTTTCAAATAAAGAGGTGAGCATAATTCCACACCACGGGACATAATTGTCATCGCTGGCACATAGAATGTTAATTCGATCCTGCTTTTCTAACATAGACTTAGTTTCTCAAATCTTAACTCTTGGTATACTTCCGCTTTGGGGCAGATATCATAACCTGCGGCTTTTCAGAAGAAGTTCCGTCGTTTTTCTACTGGTTAAATGTAATAATATTTCATCGTTATCCCAAATCTTTCTTTTTTGTTTTTATCTGTACGCTCTTCCAAATTTTTTTTGCTGATTTAAGCGGAAGACGAACTCCGTATATACGTAAAAAGATTAAAACTTTTGTATATAAAGGGAATCCTTTTGCACGGGAGATCGCTTTTCGATGCTTTTTAAAAACGTGTCCATAATCCGGGCACAAAGATATCGGCTCATATAAGTACTCAAAAGCCAGATGAAAAACGGCTTTGTCAAAGTCTTCTTGAACGGGGCTGATATCTGTATAAGAGGATATCAGTTCCAGCGGCCTAAGCCGATCTGCGGCATAAATCCCGCTATTGCAAAGTGAATCATCGTTTTGGGTATGATCATAATGGTAATACGCCTTGGGAATATAAGATACCGATATCTCATGTGCAAGCAAACGAAGAACCATATATTGGTCCTCTGCCATATTCATGTTTCTAATAAAATGAATGTTGTATTTTTGTAGCAAATCTCTTCGTATCAACTTATTACAAAGGCTTCCATTCAAATCAAACATCATCTGGCCCAAAAGAAGAAGAGAATCCAGCGACTTGGGTTGCTGACTTCTATATTCCACAATATTGCCTGGATGGATATAATAGAAATCGCAAAAGACCATATCGGCATGATTCGTTTCCGCAGATTCTATCATTTCCCCTAACATCTCCGGATCAATCCAGTCATCAGAATCGATATGAATGCTGTACTCTCCCCGCGCCGCATCCATCCCGGCCTGCCGGGCCGACGCCACTCCGCCGTTTTCCTTATGGAGCACCTTGATGCGTGAGTCCTGGGATGCATATTCTTCCAGAATAGCCGGCGTCCCGTCTGTACTGCCGTCATTCACCACAATCACCTCGAAATCCGGCATTGTTTGGGCCAATATGCTGTCCAGACAGCGTCTGATATACTTCTCCGCATTGTAGGCGGCAACAATTACTGATATTTTCGGAGTCTGATTCATATATTAGATTTTACCAATTCTATCGCCTCCCGATAGGCATACAGGCGGAGCCCCTTTGCCAAAAGCAGATATGTAACCGGGCAGACAACAGCCGACACAAGCAGGGA
>ONLM01000034.1 GCA_900318695.1 uncultured Eubacteriales bacterium
CAGATCCTTAAAGAAATCCAGATGATCCGCTTCTACATTGAGGATTACCTCAATGGTCGGGAAAAACGACAGAAATGAATTGGTATATTCGCAGGCTTCCACAACGAAAAGCTCTTTACCGCCCACACGGACATTGCCGCCGATATCCTTTAAATTACCGCCCACGCTTACGGTCGGATCACGATGAGCACCGAGAAGAATCTCCGTAATCATCGATGTGGTCGTGGTTTTTCCATGCGTACCGGAAACATTGATTGCCTCCCGGTAGTTCCGCATAATCTCACCAAGCAGCTGTGCACGGGTAAGCATCGGTATACCTGCATCCTGCGCTGCACGGAACTCCGGATTGTCCGGATGAATCGCTGCGGTATATACAACAACGTCAATGCTGTCATTGATATTGTCGGCCTTCTGCGGATAGTCGACCTTCGCACCCTCTGCGGCGAGTTTTTCGGTTACAGCGGATTTGTGGCTGTCAGAACCGGAAACCGTAAAGCCGCGATCCATGAGGATTTCAGCAAGACCGCTCATGGAAACGCCGCCAATGCCTATAAAATGGGCGTGCACGGGCTGGTCTAATTTAATCTGATACATAACGTCTGTCCCTCTTTTATCTTCTGCAGAATCGCACATAAAACGCGATCCCGCGATATTTACATTTACATAAACTCTGTCATTATAGCATTGGCACGGAGCAAATACAAGACAGCGAACGTCCATGCAAAAGCCCCGGACACAGCAGGCCCGGGGCTTCGTTTTCCGCGCTTTTTGACACCGCGGAGACATTCTTTTTTCACTTTTTTTCGTTCTTTTTATTCACTTCTTTGATACGATCGGCACAGAATAAAATAAACTCGCGCACTTTCTCTTTGTCACCGATCGCATGGTTCGGAATCACGAAGCCATTGCCCTTGCCGGTATAAAGCACCGTAAAGGTCGGCACACGCTTGATTGCAAGAATGTTTTTCCAGGTGATTGTCTGATGCTGATCCCCGACTTCAATGAAAATCTCTTTGTCGGTAAAGCTTAACCGGGTATCTTCCGTTATGGCTGCTGCCTGTCTTTTGGCCTTTCGATATACAAAAATCTGCTGAATCAGCGGAAAATACAGAAAGGCGATACCGGCAAAAATACCGTACAGCGTCCATCCGTGATGCAGACTCGTAAGAAGCAGCCCGAGCATGGACAATGTAAAAACAATGTTCACCGTTCCAACCAGTGAGCTATAGGTATAACCATTGTTCAGTTTCCAAAAGTCTTTTGTGGTGTTACGGAAGATAAATTGATAACGCATATTGTAATGTTCCTTCTTTAAAATTCTTTCTCGGCATGCACTTCTCGCGAAAATGCGGGCAATCTTTTTACCCCAGTGCATCAATGGCCTGGTAATACGGCATAAGATTCGGCGGTACATTGTTTTTTATGATAAGGGAAACGTCTTTCTGCCAGTCGGCATGGGACTGCGTCTCTACAAGATTCACCCCGGAATCCCGAATGGAATTCTGCAATGCCGACTCCAGTTCCGGTGCACGGGCCAGATTCTCCCGCATTGCCAGTCTGGCAGCCTGCTGCAGCGCATTTCGCTGCGCCGCGGTTAGCCTTCCTGTCCAGCTGTCATCCCGGATCACCAGCTCAAAAATGGACATGCTGTGACGATCCAGGCTCAGGTTCTGTGCACAATCCGCGAGAGAAAGTCCCTGAAATTCCTGCATGGTCACAGGGGCAACATCAAAACCTGCCGCAAACGAATCATGAAGATCCGGCTTTTCAATCCACTGAATAAACGCACCCGCCTGCCCGACCAGACTCCGGTACAGCATATTTTTTTCCGTTCCGCTCGCCATGCGGAGCGTATAAAGATCCGAAAGATCCCGGATCTTGTATTGATCAGTAGAAGCAAAATAGCGAAATCCTTCATCAATAAAAAAAAGGCTCTGTACACCAATGCCCCGGATCCCCGGTGAATCGAGAAACGCCTGTCCCAGCGATGATTCTGCAAACTTTACAAACTGATCATGGCTCCGGAAAAGAAACGGCATAGACAGGATCGGTGATTTATCATCTCCAAAAATGGCAAGGTCAATGGGCGTGACTACCGCAAGATCCACCAGAGGATCCTGATCGGTCATTCGATCCAGTATCGTGACATTGTCGCCCGAAAGATGCGTATCCTGAATTTCTATATGAATGCTTCCACCGGAAATGGCTTCCGCCAATGAGACAAAATTTGCAATGCAGTGGCCATGATCCTGTGCTCCCGGCGTTTCACCATCTACCAGCTTCAGAACAACCTGCGGCGAGGCGGCTGCTTCCGGATTTACTGCAAAAATACCGGGTGCCCCCGGTACCGAAGGCCCGTTTTCCACGGTCTCTGCATTGGACGGAACATCGGAAGTCTCCGCGGTCTCCCCGCCATCCGGTGACAGTTCCTCTGCCTCGCCGGAAAAGGCATGGGCTCCGGGTTCCGCCACTGTCGTCTGCGGTTCCAGCACAGCACGATCGTCCACCGCCTGCAGCCTGCTGCAGCCATGCAGACAAAGTGCCACTGCCAGCAGTGCCGCCGTCTTTTTTATGCAATGGGATATTCTGCTTCGTTTCGTTTGCTTCATATGCAATGCCTCGGAATGATAATCACATACCGGCAGAAACAACTTCTGTCAGAAGGTCCATATAATCGCCGCAATATTTCCGATAAAGCGGCTCCATCGCCTTACGGAAACGTATTTTTTCCTTATCACTGAGTTTAATGATTTCAACGCCGTCTTTTTCCGCCTTTTCACGGGAACTGTTTTCCCGGCGTTGCCAGAGTTCCTTCTCATATTCCGCGGATTCCCGGGAAGCCTGATCTATGAGGGCTTGGTCTTCGGGACTCAGCCTGCGGTAACTTGTTTCGGACATCATCTGAATTTCCGGAATTCTCATGTGTTCATCCAGTGTGCAGTAGCGGGCTACACGACTGTGGTGCATGGATACATACGAAGCCCAATTGTTCTCTGCACCGTCAATGGTACCGGTCTCCAATGCAGAATATACATCGGCATAAACAACCGTCACCGGAGTGGCGCCGAGAGCCCGGATCATATCCCGGTTCAGATTGGATGCCTGCACACGAATCGACATATTACGGAGATCATCGATCCCGCGAATCGGCTTATCCACCGTATAAAAGTTACGAACGCCGGCATCGTACCAGGACATGGCATGCATCCCGGTTCCATCAAAGGATCGCAAAACATTGTCACCGGTCTTTCCGGAAAGAACCCGCCACATATGCTCTCTGCTGTTGTAGATGTACGGCATCATCAGAACAATGGAACGGGGATTATAACTGACGATGGTTGCAAGAGAGGCACGGGTGAAATCAATGCCGCCGTCTATAACTTGCTCCACAGCAGAGTCTTCATCGCCCAGTTCCGCCGCCGGATAGATCAGAATACGGATGCGGCCGCCGGAACGTTTTTCCACAAGATCAGCAAAATAGCGTGCACCCTGTGTCGTCGGATAATCACCGGACTGATTTTCGGCATAGGTAAACACATATTCCGGATATACCTTGACCGTTTCCTCCTGATGATGCTTTAAAAGCACAATGGCAAGGATTATGCCGCCCAGGTAAAGAAGCATAAGAGCGGTCGCGAACTTCCAGGATTTTTGATTCTTAATGATCTTTTTTCTCGTCTCGATGTCCATTCCGCTCTTCCTTTACAACTTCATATCACTATTATCTCAAAAATTTCGATATAAATAAAGTCTCTCCGCCAGAATCCATCCGGCGGAGAGATCATTTTAAATTTTAAGCCTATACTTTAAG
>ONLM01000059.1 GCA_900318695.1 uncultured Eubacteriales bacterium
CATCCCTGGGATGTCTCCGAAGCCCCGAATTTTCGAGTTGCTCTCGTATGATTCATCTTTCATTGTTTCCCCGACACACAGGAAAAACAAACCGTTATCATTCTTCGTTGTCCATAATGGCATATTTCAGTAATCTGGGTGCCGCCTCCAGAATATATACCATAAGCAGCGCCATCACAGCCGCCACCAAAGTATACCATGAGGCCGTCACATCATAGTACTGTCCCGTGAAAAAGGTAATCGCATTACATGCCACTCTGGTGAAGAATATATTTAATGCCACTGCCAATGCATACACCGCAAGCATTCGTAAACCAAATTTCATTTCGTATTTTTTATGAAAATAATAGACATAAACCGAAATAACCGGTATCAGCATACAATTAATAATCGTACGTACCGCTTCCATAGTATCTCCCTTTCTTTAGATCCAATGAATTACATTTTTATTCCGCTTCACCTGCATAGGTTCTTCCTTTGGATATCCAAGCAGTATTGCCGCATGCACATCATGTCCGCCCGGAATTCCATACTCCGTAAGAAAGCTCCGAACTTCCTCATCCTCACACAATCCATACATGGCATTATTCCACACCGATCCAATTCCCAACGATGCGGCTGCCAGCATAATATTTTCTGCAGCGCAGGAGCTATCCTGAAGCCCATCCCGGTTTCTTCTATCGTTTGAAATCAATATAACCGCTACCGGAGAACAAAACCCATACAGTTTTGTTTTCTTTTCATTGGCCTTCTGCGTCAATACTTCTTTCAGATGCGCAATATCCTCCTGCTTTGTCAAGACCGTAAACCGCCATGTCTGCAGGTTCATTCCGGTTGGCGCCTGAATTCCGGCTTTTACAATTGCTTCCAACTCAGCATGTGGAATTTCTCGATCTGTAAACTCTCTTACACTATGCCGGTTGAAAATCGCAGAAAGAACCGCATTGGTTACAACCTCTCCTTTGTTTTCCATCCAAAGTGCTTTCAGATCTCCTCTTCTTAATTTCTTCATCCGGTTTCTAGGCAATTCCTCTATCGGAATCAGACGATGCGGAAGTTTATATTTCTCCATTTTCTCAGAAAGGAACTTCATGCATCTGCCATGATCGACTTCTGTCTTCTCCGGAACATAATAAAGTACCGGCACCTGTCCTAAAATCCCATCTGGATCATCTACCCCTATACATGCACATTCCCGGATCTCATCAAACTCTGAAGCAATGTTTTCCACTTCAATCGGAGATACCTTCTCCCCACCGACATTGATAATGTCATCCGCACGGCCAAGCATATAGACAAATCCGGCCGCATCAAAATACACCATGTCATTGGTTCGAAGCCATCCATCGATCAGGGTTTCTTTCGTAATCTCTGGATTATGATAATAGCCGATCATCTGCAAGGATCCCCGCACTTCCAGCCTTCCTGCCGTATCCATGTCTCTGGCCGCCACTGCTCTGCCATCACTGTCTACCGCTCTTACTTCTATCCCCGAAACCGGCTTACCCAATGATGTCAACTTGTCCGGATGGGCCGTAAGATCCAGAAAGATTGCTCCGCCAGTCTCCGTCGATCCCCAGGTGTTGACAATCCGAGTATGTGGCAAAAGTTTCGGCAGTTTGATCTTCATGTCATAACTCAAGGAACCCGCACCGATTTCCATATAACGAAGACCGCCCATAATCTCTGAAAATTTCTCTTTCATCTGCCGGTACACGGTTTCAATGGATGCCGGTACACTGATCAGAGCGGTACAGTGATACTTTCGTATATTATTTTCCAGCTCTTTTGCAATAACAAATCCATTCTGAAGAATAACGGTTGCTCCCAAGTAAAAAGCGGTACGGAATTCCCGCATTCCTACGGAATGATTCAATGGAAGCGGAAGCAGAATAACGTCATCCTTTTCCATTCCCGCACCATGCCAGTTATTGAGAACAATGGCGCGTATTGTGGCATAACTATGCATTCCGCCCTTCGGCTTTCCTGTTGTTCCTGTAGTAAACAGCATTTCCGCCAGCTGATCCATATCCGGAAGATGATACGGTAGTTCTGCATCTGTCCGTCCCTTTACTTTTTCATAGAATTCCTTAAGAGAGTACTGATTGGCCAATTCCACTTTGGCATCCGTTAAAATCAGTTTGGGTACGATAAAATCATATACATCACAGATATTTTCCGTTTTTGCATTTTTATCAATCGGCACGGTGACCGCATTTAAATACTGAATTGCAAACAACGCCACAATATATTCCGGCTTCGACATCGCCGAAAGCATGACCAGATCACCCTTTTCGATATGAAAATCCTGCTTCAATATCCCTGCAGCGGATCGAATCTGCCGTGCAAGCTCCTTGTAGGAAAGCTTTTCTTCTTTAAATGCGACCGCCAGTTTATCCGGCTGTTCTTCCGCATGCATGAGAATGGCCTCTACTACTGTCTGATATTCTCTCATTTTCACCTCAAACTTTATTTACGCTTCCTGAAGGCGCTCCACCATTGCCGCAATACCTTCGATTGAATTGAAATTCTCTGTCGTAATTTCTTCATATGGAATCTCTACACCGAATTCCATCGATAAAAGTGCCATAAGCTGTGTCAGTGCCAATGAATCCAGAATTCCATCGTCCACTAATTCATTAGAAGATGTAAAATCAATTTCCGGCATTTCCTCTGCCAAATACTGTAGAATTTTTTCTTTCATATTCTTTCTCCTTTTAATACTGCATATAAATAAATTCCGACGCATTATAATCAAGGCCGTAAATTCCAAAAATCACAATGCTGAAAATGCCAATATAATAAATTGCCCACCGGAAAATCCCATTCCATTGTGCAATGTCTTCTCTGATGCATCCCTTCTCCTGCCACAAACTGATTTGCCATAAGAACAGAAGAGAGATCACCAATAAAATCATATTCGGACGATCCAGTCCAATCGTGTATAAGGTTCCGTCAAATAGATTTCCCCAAACCATACCGTTTCCCATTTGTCTGAGTGTTCCGATGGGATGCTCTACTGTAATCCATCGGCCAATGGTAAATAAGGCAAAGGTTCGAATCATTTGAAATACTTTCCAGCTCTCCGCCTCCACATTTATTTTTAATCGCCGCGTCGCATCTTTTATTTCCGGCTCCCATACCATGGAAATCGCAATGATACTTCCCCAATACAATCCCCAGACTACATAATTGACACCCGTTCCATGCCATAGACCGGTAAGGATCCATACCACCATCAGCGGTATAATCGTTGAAACCGCCTTGGACGCCCGCTTTCCCAAATGAACCTTTGTGAATTTAATGCATTTCATCATTCGCGGTGATATAGCAACCGGCATATATACGTAGTCTTTAAACCAGGTGCCCAAAGTAATATGCCATCGCCGCCAGAATTCCGCTGCACTTCTGGAAAAGAACGGATGATTAAAGTTCTGAGCCAACGTAATACCAAAGCATTCTGACATTCCTTCCGCGATGTCCATGCAGGCTGAAAAATCGCAGTATAGCTGCAACGAGCGAAGACATAATCCGATCAGCAGAATAGAGCCGGAGTATCTTTCGTAATTTGCGAACACATCACCTGTAATCATAGCTATTCGATCCGCGATCACCATCTTTTTGAAAAAGCCAAAAAGCATCAACTGCAACCCAAAACAGATCTTCCTAAAATCAAACGAATGCGCTTTCCCAAGCTGATGTGCTATTTCGTGATATCGTTCAATAGGCCCTTGCAATATTCCCGGAAAATAGCTACTGAAAAGTAAAAATTTCAAAGGATTGGTTTCCGGCTTCTGTTTTTTCCAGTACACATCCGCCATATATCCGATGATGGCCAAGGTATAGTAAGAAATTCCAAGAGGCGTCATCCAGTGCGAATAAAAAGCCTCTCCCGGCAGAAAAGGAATCACTTTAAAAATCACCAGTATCCCAAGCAAAGCGGCTATGCCCATCATGAGAATCTGTTTTGTCTTCTTTTTCTCCTCCGCCTTTCGTTTCTTTTTCTCTTCTCCGGTTTCACAGCTTTCCCATCGGGTCTCCATGGTTTTCCGTACGCGATCCATCGCGATTCCGGCTGCAAAGCCTACCGATGCCGCAAATACTATAAATATGACTCTGCGGACACCCCAGCTCATATAGAAAGCGATACTTGCCACCAGAAGAATGGCTGACCGTGCTTTCCTTGGTGCTGCGTAATACAGAAACAG
>ONLM01000183.1 GCA_900318695.1 uncultured Eubacteriales bacterium
AATATAATCCGGTCCCGGATCCCAGCCTGACGGGTCGATATAGCTATTATCGGACACGCCGATGTAGACGCCGGTCGGAATCATATCGTTATGTCCCAGTGTAACCTTCAGATAATTGGTGATAGCCATGTTATTAGCAAAGCGAATATTTTCCAGGGAATCGGCGATTCCATCCAGATACCCAAAGGTCTCTGTCAGTTCATTTTCAATTACTTTGGCATCCGCCTCTGCTTCCTTCTGCATAGACGCGGTCAGAAGTTCATTAATGACGCCTCTTCCTGTAATCGCGATACCTGCCAGTAACACCACCAGCGCGATTGTCACTACCGGAATGATGCCGCTAATGAGCTTCGTACTGATGCGACGCATCGCTTTATTATTTGCTGGCTTTGATGCTTTATTTTTAACGCCTTTTGCCATTTGTATTCCTCCTTTACACAGTCCCTATAGCAAGCTTTTACATGCCCTAATTGTACCATGCAGAATACTAACAAATGCGCTTTCAATTCTTAATTTTCTCTGAAAAAAACAGCCGGAATTTATAGCTTTTTTATAATCTTCTAAACCTGTTCCAAAAGAGCCTGGCATCCTTCTAGAATCTGCTGATAAACGCCGGCAAAATCTCCCGTATACCAGGGGTCATCGATGTCTTCTTTACGTCCCGTAAAGTCCATCAGAAGATGCACTTTATGCTCCGGGTCCTCTTCCAAGATTCTCATCATGTGGGTGATGTTTATCTGCTCCATACCGATGATGTAATCCCAATCTCCATATTCATCTTTGCGAATTTGTCTAGCGGTTTTGGCGCTCACTCCCAGCTCATTCCCGGGCACGCCGATACCATGTCTTTTCAGCTCCGCTTTCGCAGGCGGATAGATTCCATTGCCAATCTCTTCTCTACTATGCGCTGCAGACTCGATGTAGAACTCCTCTTCTCGTCCCGCTTTTTTCACTAAATCTTTCATGATGAATTCTGCCATAGGGGAACGACATATGTTGCCCCAGCAGACGAACAGTACTCGCACCTGGTCCCTTGGGGACGGGGTTAGAGGTTCATTTTCAAAAAACATATTGCATTTTCCTCTCAAATAGATTAAATTCTTATGTATAATCTTATATCATATTCAAGTATCTAGGAGAATATATGCCAAGAAAACCACGTATTTTAAGTCCTACTGGCATATATCATATCATTCTTCGTTCTATCAATCAGCATATCATCTTTGAAGAGGATGATGATTATCAAAAGCTGCTTTACATCCTATCCGACTGCAAAAGAACATTTGATATTGATATATATGCCTATTGTCTTATGGACAATCATATTCATTTGCTAATTCACTCTTCTGATGATCATTTAGCATCTTTCTTTCAAAGTCTGGGAACTCGTTTTGTCCGTTGGTACAACACCAAATATTCACGTTCGGGGCACTTATTTCAGGACAGATATTACAGTATCCCCGTGATTGAAGAACAGCAATACTTATCCACACTAGCTTATATCCACAACAATCCTGTAAAATCTTCAGTCTGTCGCTATCCATCCGAATACCGATGGAGCAGTTACAATGCTTTTTATGGTCAAAAAAATCCCTTGGTCGACACGTCATTCTCTTTTGAACAGGCCGGCTCAAAGGATCTTTTACTTAAGTATTTTTCAACGGTTTCTCCATATTTTGATGACGTTCAAGTTATACCTGCTTTTGAAAAATCCAGACATTTTATGCCCGACAAAATTGCACTAAACATTTTCAAAGAAGTTACTAAGCTGCCGTCAACCTCTGATGTGGTAAATCTCCCGAAAAGCCTTCGTAACAAGTATATGAACGTTCTATATAAGAAAGGACTAACCAAAAAGCAAATCGCTCGTCTAATGGATGTATCGATTTCAACCGTAAAGCGATACACAAAATGACCCCCTAACCCCGTCCCCAAGGGTTAATCATTCATTGGGTGGTTCACTTTCTTCTTTTTTGGTAGAAGACAAATCCATTCTCAATTTTTATGATGCGATAGTCTAATCTTTTGTAAAAAGCATTTGTCCGCTCGTTCCAGCATGGGGTATCAAGATTAAACTCAGCAGCACATGGATAATCCTTTTCTATGCATTCCATCAAGCGAATTCCGTAGCCTTTTCTATGATAGATGCTATCAATAAATATTCTGCCAATGTATACGCTGTTTTCTGCTTCATCCTGGAATATTATGGCTGCCCCTACTAAATCATTTCCTATCATTGCTTGATACAAATGTCCCTCCCGGGCCATTTGTTTATGCCATTCTACTGAATCATATTCAGGCGGACAATCACCTTCTACTCC
>ONLM01000060.1 GCA_900318695.1 uncultured Eubacteriales bacterium
AAAGCAATGTAATACAAGAAAAGCAAAGAATACAAGAAAAGCAATGTAATACAAGAAATAATGCAATACGAGTAAATTTGGAGTATGATGAAGGAAAATTTGTGAAAACGGAGAATGCGGACAGAAGGCGCAGAAGCGAGGTACAAAGAATGAGTAGAACGATTGGGTTTATAGGATTTGGAAATATGGCAGGTGCGATTGCCAAAGGGTGGATTGCCAGCGGTCTGGATGCAGAGTCGTTGTATGCTTGTGCGGGACATTACGAAAAACTTCAGGAAAAGTGCAATGCCATGGGTGGTGTGCATGCACTTCGTACGCCTGTGGAAGTGGCCGAAGCCTCGGAGATTGTTCTGATTGCGGTAAAACCATACATGATTGCCGACGTGATCGGACCGATCAGGGAAAAACTGGCCGGAAAAATCGTAATATCCGTTGCGGCCGGCTATGATTTCGATCGTTATGCTTCTGAAAAACTGCTTCCGGAAACGGCACATCTGCTCTGCACCTGCCCGAATACGCCGGTATCTATTCAAAAGGGAATTTTTGTAATTGAGCAAAAAAACAGCCTGACGGAGGAAGAATACAAAGAAGTGGAAGAACTTCTTTCCCGTATCAGTCTTGTGATTCCGGTAGCATCCAATCTTTTGGGAATTGCCGGAACAGTTTCCGGCTGTGGTCCGGCTTTTGTGGCATTGTTTATCGAAGCTTTGGGAGATGCCGGTGTAATGTATGGAATTCCGCGGAAAACGGCATATCAAATGGTTTCCCGTATGATTGAGGGTACTGCGGCTATGCAGCTTGCGACCGGTCAGCATCCCGGCGCGATGAAGGATGATGTCTGCTCTCCGGCCGGCACGACGATTCGCGGCATTGCGGCATTGGAAGAAAATGGTTTCCGGGCTGCTGTAATTGATGCAATCAAGGCGATTCAGACGAAATAAGGAGTCGTTTTCATGGCTTTCCGCGTGGAAAACGGACAGAAATAGCACGTGATTTGTGAGGAAAAACACAAAATGCTTGTCATATACGGTGAAAAAGAGTAATATATTTTAAGTTAATTTGCGTTTTTTCTGAAGGAGAGATAGAAGGTATGATAAGTCCAAAGACTAAGAAGACTGTTTCAGCGGTAATCGTCGTTGCTCTTGTACTTGCAATGGTGCTGACGATGGTTCTTCCTTATATCATCTGATCGAATTAAGATGGATATATCTTAACGGCAGCCCTTGCGAGGGCCGCCGTTATTTTTTTATAGATCCCAAATATGCCCACCAGGCGGCGAGCCTGGTTTATGTTCTTTTTTTTAGGAGTTATTTATGGTTCTTCAACCCGGACAAGATCTGGTACTTGTAGGATATATTGGTACCAGAGGCGTGCAGGAGCTCCTGCATGAACGAGCGGAACAGATTCGCACATATTTCAGTACAACCTATCTGGAGGAGGAGCTGGAAAAAAGAAAGCGCCGCGATCAGCGTTTTGCATCTTTTGGCCCATCGAAAGAAGGCGAATGCAGACCGGCGGAGCTTATCAAGGATTTCCGGCAGCGTTACGGTGTCAGCAAAATCAAATCGGTGGGCAAGGGCGGAATTCTGAAGGCTCTTTGGGATTTTCTGGAGGAAGACAGCGTGGATCCGGAAACCGGAAAACGTACCGGTGCCCCCATTGGCTGCCGATTCCGCTATGACCGTTTGTCAATGGCACAGTTCGATCTGGAAATCTGTGAGCTCCTCGACCTTTCGCCTTTCCGCCTTTATACGGAGAACTGCTGGATTCTGGCTATGGATCGGGGAACACAGTTCGTAGAGGACTTCTATGCGTTACAACATGATCGTGACGTAAGGCAGGAGCATGAAGCCCTGGAGCGCGGAGAGAGAAATGGTTTCGATGCAGGGCATAACCGGTTGCAGGAGCCGGTACCGGCCAGTGTCTTCGGACGGATTCAGAAGGACAAGAAACGTGTGCGGATCGATGGCAGCGAAAACTCTTTTCTGACAAGAGACGGAAAGGATGAACTGGACCGTTATTTGTCGGGAAAAGAACGGACAAAATAAAAGTTCAAAAGGTTCTTAAAGGGAATCGGAAAAACTGAAAACTTTCTTATGAATCCGGAGTTCCATTGCATTTTCATGCTGGTTCGATACAATAGGCTTCGGATGGGTTTGTGAGAAAAAACAACTCCGGGCAGGCTGCGACTGCCGGAAAACAAGGAGAAGCTATGAGAGAAAAAATACTTGCGATTATTGAAAAGAATTCTAAGCTGACAACAAAAGACATTGCTGCGATTTTGGGCGAGCCGGAGGAAAGCGTTCGTGCAGAAGTCGAGGCAATGGAAAATGAGCATATCATTTGCGGCTATCATACGTTGATCAACTGGGACAAAACAGATGATGAGCGCGTGGATGCTTTGATTGAGGTCAAGGTAACACCACAGCGTGGTATGGGTTTTGACTCGATTGCCGAGAGGATTTATCAATATGATGAAGTAGATGCAGTGTATCTCATGAGTGGTGCATTTGATTTCACAGTACTGATCAAGGGAAAGACCATGAAAGAAGTTGCAAACTTTGTATCATTGAAGCTTTCTCCTATGGATTCCGTACTGTCTACCGCAACCCATTTTGTTTTAAAGAAATATAAGGATCATGGTACCATTATTGAGCGCCCTCGTAAGGATGAGAGAATGAAGGTGTCACCATGAGAAATCCACTAAATACTACGATTGAGTCCGTTCAGCCGAGCGGAATTCGGAAGTTCTTTGATATTGTTTCTGAAATGGACGATGCGATTTCGCTTGGTGTAGGTGAGCCGGATTTTGATACGCCATGGCATATTCGTGAAGAGGGTATTCATTCATTGGAAAAAGGCCGTACCTTCTACAGCTCCAATGCCGGATTGAAAGAGCTTCGTCAGGAAATCACCAAATATTGCAAGCGGAAATATGATGTGGACTATAATCCGCTGACGGAAGTTATGGTTACGGTCGGTGGTTCGGAAGCCATTGATATGGCTATGCGTGTCATGCTGGATCCGGGGGATGAAGTGTTGATTCCGCAGCCAAGCTATGTATCCTATGTGCCCTGCTGTATTATGGCCGGGGGCGTGCCGGTGCCGATTGAACTGGAAGAGAAGGATGATTTCCGCCTGACACCGGAAAAACTGCTTGAGAAGATCACCGACAAAACCAAGGTTCTTGTGCTGCCGTTTCCGAATAATCCGACCGGCGCCATTATGGAAAAGGAAGATCTGGATAAAATTGTTCCGATCATTGAGAAGCACGATCTGTTTGTTATTTCGGATGAAATATATTCGGAGCTTACCTATAAAGGAGAACCGCATAGCATTATCGAGTATCCGGGCATGTGGGAGAGAACGGTATATATTAACGGTTTTTCCAAAGCATATGCCATGACCGGCTGGCGTTTGGGATATGCCTGTGCACCGCAGCGGATTTTGAAGCAGATGCTGAAGCTTCACCAGTTTGCCATCATGTGTGCACCGACGACATCGCAGTATGCCGGTGTAGAGGCTATTAAAAACGGAGATACAGACATCGCCACCATGCGGGAAGCGTACAATGAACGCCGCCGTTTTCTGGTAACGAGACTTCGTGAAATCGGCATGGACTGCTATGAACCATATGGTGCATTCTATGTATTTCCATCGGTAAAGCGATTCGGTATGAGTTCTGACGAGTTTGCAACAAGACTTTTGAAGGAAGAAAAGGTTGCAATCGTTCCCGGTACGGCATTTGGCGAATGTGGAGAGGGCTACATGCGTATTTCTTATGCGTACTCTATTCAGGATCTGAAGAAGGCTTTGGAACGTATTGAAAAATTTGTAAAGAGAATTAAGGAAGAAAAGGGTATAGACTAATGGCGTGGTTTGACAGCGCAATATTTTATCATATGTATCCGCTGGGAATGGTCGGCGCAGAAGCAAGAAATGAAGGCGGAGAAATTCAGCATCGCTTTGAAGAGCTTAATGCTTTTATTCCATATTTAAAGGTTCTTGGCTGCGATGCCATTTATATTGGACCGATCTTTGAGTCCGGAAGCCATGGATATGATACGATTGATTATAAGACCGTAGACCGTCGCCTGGGAAGCAATGAGGATTTCCGTAAATTTGTTTCCATGGCACATAATTATGGCATGCACGTGATTGTTGATACAGTTTTTAATCATACAGGCCGTGGATTTATGGCCTTTCGTGATATTCAGGAAAAGGGATGGAACAGTCCGTATAAGGACTGGTATAAAGGCGTGAACTTTGATTCTTCATCGCCAATGGGAGATCATTTCAGTTATAGTGCCTGGCACGGTGTTCCGGAGCTTCCGGAGCTGAATTTCAACCATGAGGATGTCCGCCGCTATCTTGTGGATGTGGTTCGCTACTGGGTCAAGGAGTTTGATATTGATGGCCTTCGCCTGGATTGTGCGGATGTTCTGGATCTTCCGTTTCAGAAGTCGCTTCGTTATTTCACAAATGAGATGAAGCCGGAATTTTTCCTTTTGGGAGAAGTGATTCATGGTGAGTATGCCCGTTGGGTCAATCCGGAAACACTGCATTCTGTAACAAATTATGAGCTTCATAAATCCATATATTCCGGATTCAACAGCCACAATTTCTTTGAAATTGCACATAATGTAAACCGGAATCAGAATATTGCAAGGGATCTTTACACCTTCCTTGAAAATCATGATGTGGATCGCATTGCGAGCAAGCTTGAAAATAAAAAGAATCTGTATCCGGCATATATGTGTCTTTTTACGTTGCCGGGTAAACCGTCTATTTATTATGGCGGAGAATTCGGTATGGAGGGAAAGAAACAGGGAAACGATGACCGCGCTCTTCGGCCGGCTCTTTCGGAAGATGCTATGGAACCGAATGAATTGACTTCGTATATCGCAAAGCTTGCGGAAATTCATGGCAAGAATTCCGAACTTCATATGGGCCAGTATAAAGAACTGTATCTACAGAATCGTCAATGGGCATATGCCCGTGTGGATGCGAACAGTTGTGTCATTACCGCGCTTAATAATGACGAAGAATCCGCTGTTTTCTATGTCACACTTCCATTGGATGGCTCAATGGCCTTCGACCTGCAGTCAGAAGAAGAAGTACCAATTGAGGCCGGACGTCGGATTATGATCAGTTTACCGGCAAATAGTGGAAAAATGATCAAGGTAAAGTGCTAAGAAAATAGAAATTTTTTTAAACCGATCGGCAAATGCCGGTCGGTTTATTGTATAATTAGACCATTGAATACAGTTCTACGGAGGATTCTATGGTCAAAAAGTCATTATCCGCCCAGGAAAAAGGGAAGGCATCTGAAAAAAATTTTCCAAATCAGCTGGATCCGGTATTTATTACAGAATTGGATCGGTATTTATTTGGCGAGGGCCGACACTATAAAATTTATGAAAAAATGGGTGCACATCCGGCGACATTAAACGGAAAAAAAGGAATGCATTTTGCTGTTTGGGCACCGCATGCCAAAGCGGTTTCCATTGTATGTGATCGCAATCAATGGGATGTAAAAGCCAATTATATGCTTCCGCTGGAGGACAGTGGAATATATGAAGGATTCATAGAGGGCATGGGTTATGGAGAAATCTATAAATATGCTATTCATACGAAGCATGGAGATGTTCTTTATAAGGCGGACCCGTATGGATTTTCTGCGGAGTTCCGTCCCGGTACAGCCTCCAAGACAGCGGATGTTTCCGGATATCGCTGGGGTGACGGAAACTGGCTTAAGAAAAGAGCAGAAGGTTCGATCTTTGAAAAGCCGCTGGCAATTTATGAACTTCATATTGGTTCCTGGAGAAAAAAAGCACGAGAGGAAAAGAATGGTTTCATGACGTATGTCGAAGCCGCAAAGGAACTGACAGATTACGTGCTGGATATGGGCTATACGCATGTCGAATTGATGGGTATTGCAGAACATCCGCTGGATGCATCATGGGGATATCAGGTTACGGGATATTATGCTCCTACGTCCCGTTATGGTGAGCCAAAGGATTTTATGTACCTTGTAGATTATCTTCACCAGCATGGCATAGGTGTGATTCTGGATTGGGTTCCGGCACATTTTCCGAAGGACGCACAGGGACTTTCGGATTTTGACGGTACACCGACGTATGAATATGCCGATCCGCGTATGGGTGAGCATCCGGATTGGGGCACAAAAATTTTTGATTATTCCAAAAATGAAGTAAAAAATTTCCTTATTGCCAATGCGCTCTATTGGTATGATGAGTATCATGTCGATGGCCTTCGGGTGGATGCGGTTGCGTCCATGCTCTATCTGGATTATGGACGGAATAACGGACAGTGGGTACCGAATAAATATGGTGGAAACGGAAATCTGGATGCAATGGAATTCTTTAAGCATCTGAACAGCGTGATTCGCGGACGAAAAGACGGAAGCATGATCATCGCAGAGGAATCCACTGCCTGGCCACGAGTCACGGAAACGCCGGAAAATGACGGTTTGGGATTTACATATAAGTGGAATATGGGCTGGATGCATGATTTCCTTGATTATATGAAAACCGATCCGTATTTTCGTAAGGGATCACATAATAAGATGACCTTTGGCATGAGCTATGCCACATCCGAGAAATTCATTTTGGTGCTCAGTCATGATGAAGTGGTTCATCTGAAATGCTCTATGATCAATAAGATGCCGGGTGAATATGAAGACAAATTCAAAAACCTGAAGTGCGGATATCTCTTTATGTTTGGCCATGCCGGAAAGAAACTTCTCTTTATGGGGCAGGATTTTGCACAGTTCCATGAATGGAATGAGGATGTTGCCCTTGACTGGTATCTTACCGAGGAACCGTTAAATGGAGATTTGCAGAATTTCGTAAGAGATTTGCTCCATATGTACCGGAAGTATCCGGCCATGTATCAGCTGGATGACTCATGGGACGGCTTTGAGTGGGTCAATGCAGATGACAGTGACCGTTCGATCTTCAGCTTTATCCGTAAGGACAGGAGCGGAAAAAATGCACTTCTCTTTGTGATCAATATGACACCGGTAGCATATCCGGCATATAAGGTAGGCGTTCCGGCAAAGGGACGGTACAATCTGATATTGGATGAGCAGGGTGCAACCTCATGGACAGATGGAAAGAACACTGCAAAAACGGGTGCAAAGGCAGCCGTTAAAACAACGGCCAGAACAACCGGAAAGAAAACAACCTACATTGCCAAGACCGGAGAATGTGACGGTCACCATCATTGCATAGAATATCCTCTTCCGGGATACGGGTGTGCAGTTTTTAAATTTAATTTGTAAAACAAATTTTGTTAAGAATTAAATTAGCAGAAAATTATTTCTATTTTGGCGGTGCTGTAGTAAAATAGAACTAAGTGAATAAGGTTTTTCATTCAGTGGTTCTCCACCGGAATCATCAGCCGGATCAGATAAGGAATCATCAGCCGGAATCATCAAATGGAATCCCGAAGGAAGAGTTCGAAAACGCACTTTTTGAAGAAAAGGAGATCGTGATTATGGCTAGAGAGCTGTTATCAGAAAGTGCCGCCAAAAAGATCTATCGTGACGGCAATACGGTCTTAAAGGTCTTTGCAAAGGATTTCCCAAAGGATGAGGTTTTCCACGAGGCTTTTATCACCACAAGAATTGAGAACACAGATGGATTGCATATTCCGAAGATCTACAGCGTTCATGAAGAGAACGGACAGTGGATGATCGAAAAGGAATATATTGAAGGTAAGACTTTGAAGCAGTTGATGAAGGAGCATCCGGAAAAGCTGGATGAGTATATCGGAAAGATGGTAGACCTTCAATTGACTGTATTTTCAAAGAAAGCACCGCTTCTTGAAAAGTTGAAGGATAAGGTGACGTATCAGATCAATGGTTTAAACAGCATCGATTCAGCGACGCGGTATGAGCTTTTGACACGTCTTGAATCTATGCCGAAGCACTTTAAACTGCTTCATGGCGATTTCCGCCCGGACAATATCCTTGTAAAGGAAGATGGAACCATGTATCTGATCGACTGGGTACATGCAACGCAGGGAAATGCCAGTGCAGATGTGGCCAGAACCTATACAACGCTGATGTTGGAGAATGAAGAGGCGGCCAAGAAGTATTATGAGGACTTCTGTGGCAAAACGAAGACGGATAAGAGTTATGTATTTAAATGGCTTCCAATTATCGCCGCTGCCAATCTAACCAAACAGAGACCGGAGGAAAAGGAGCTTCTTGAAAGCTGGTTAAATATTTCCGATCACATGTAACGATTTGTAATGCATTTAGTGGGAACTGCCGGGCAGGCAGTTCCTTTTTTATCTGCAAAAGTTCTTTTGTTGTCGTGAAAGGAAAAATATGGCAGAATGAGTGCATTGGAAAGCTGCTGACATAAAGTAGTAAAGAAAGCATGCAGAAAAGTATACAGTAATACAGTAGGGAAAGCATGTAGAGAAGGAAACATGCGGTAAAAAAGTATGCAGCAAAAAATATATAGGAAGTAAAAAAGCAGATATGAAAGAGCAATTCATAAGAACGGAACTATTATTTGGCCGGGAAGCCATTGAAAAATTGCAGAAATCACATGTGGCGGTTTTTGGTGTCGGAGGCGTCGGAGGATATGTTTGCGAGACATTGGCCCGCTGCGGGGTTGGTGAGCTGGATCTGATCGATAAGGATGATGTAAGCGAATCCAATATTAATCGGCAGATCATCGCTACGCATGACAGCATTGGCCGGGATAAGGTGGATGTAATGATGGAACGAATTCTTGCCATTAATCCGGATTGTGTTGTTCATGCAAGAAAAATATTTTTCCTGCCGGACACCAGTGATCAGTTTGATTTTTCGTCCTATGATTATGTTGTGGATGCTGTTGATAATGTGACTGCAAAAATTCAGCTGGTTATGGCCTGTCAGGAAGCAGGAACGCCGATTATCTGCAGCATGGGGGCTGGCAATAAACTGGATCCGACTAAATTTCAGGTGGCGGATATTTATAAAACGTCCGTAGATCCGTTGGCTCGTGTTATGCGGCGGGAATTAAAAAAGCGTCATGTAAAACATTTGAAAGTTGTATATTCGACGGAAGAAGCCAGGAAACCGGTTGCATCGCCGGAGCAGGGAATGGAAATGACGGAAACCGGGCATCCGGTACCGGGTTCTGTAGCTTTTGTTCCATCGGTTTGCGGGCTGATTATCGGAGGGGAAGTGGTAAAGGATCTTACGAAAGAGGAACGCGAAAGACTGGAACAGAACTAACGGTATCGTTTTGTGTTTATGGATTCAGGAATCGTCGGATTATGCAAGCGCTGGGGATGGAGTGGTTTCTTCTTCCGGGATTTTGGCAATTAAAAGGTCGATTCCCATGACAATCATAATACCGATTTCCAGAACAACAAGAATCGGGATCATGCGCTGAAACATGGCGCGACCCTTTAAAAACCAGAAAAGCACAGGCAGAAAAATCATGAGAGAAATACTGAAGAGGAGTTTTCCTTTTAGCGTTGCCCGTACAGCTTTTTCCTTTAGAGCAGTTTCCAGAGTTTTTCCGGAAAGTGCTCTTTTTTTATCGGTAATGTTCTTATCAGAAACTTTCTTTCGGGATTTTTTTTGCGGACGCGGGCCGATTACATTGCTTTTGAGTGGTGGAACGGACAAATCGGTAACGTGAAACTCTTCTTCAGTGTGGATTGTGGAATGGGAGCCGACATCAGAATGGATGGCGGATGAAGTGAATGGTTCGGAAAAATAACCGGCATTGGCATTCTGTGAACTATACGTTTCCTCATCAGAAGAAAAAAGATGTGATTTTGAAACGATCGTGTCGCAGGAAGTATCCGGTTGCATTTCGTTTATAGGCGTATTGGAATCCGAAAAGTGGTGGGCGTTCGAAGGCAGTATAGGATTTTCCGGATTCTGTGAAGCCTGCGCACAGATAGGATCTTCTGCGAGCTGGAACACGCCGTTTTTGGAAAAAGCGAGAGCAGAAGGTTTATTTTGCAGAGATTGATTTATGGTATTCTGACCTGATTTTCCATTTTTATCCGGGAGGTTTAATTTTTCAAGTTCGATAATATGCTCTTCGCGGCGTAGATTACTGGATACAATCTCCATTAAGTGTTCCATTTTGAAGAATTCACGTTGGGTTTCCTGATAAAGGCGGTATCCCATGATCACAGCGCGGTCTTCCTGATAATCAATTCGTTTTAAAAGCGAATAGAGAAAAGACGAAAGAGCCTGGGGGAAATTATTCTTTGCGCCCGGAAGAAGTGTAAACAGAATGCGGTCACCGGAGGGGGTTACAAAGACGCTATTGGTATGGAGCAGCAATGCCGATTCGGGCAGGAGATACTCTTCTAAGACGTCTAAAAGATGATCGATGGATTGCATTATCGTTGCTAGCATACGATACCCTAAAGGGCGTGCCGATAAGAAAGTAGCTAAGGTTTCGACACCGGAAATATCATATTGCAAAAGTATATTTTCATCGGATCGACGTAATTCCGCGGGGAGAATATCCGGAATCTGGCTGTGAAGAAGCATTCTTGTTTCATAGGATTCCGGTTGAAATTCCGGCGAGTTTATGGTCAAAAGACTATGCTTCAAATTATGTTCAAAGGATAAAATGTTAGAATCAAAGTCCATGGGCGAGCCTCCTTTAGTCGGGATGGATTATTGGCCGTCTGCGGGATCTTCGTCTTGAAAAAAGATCGTTGCACTGCGGATAAAAAGTTCTGGTTGGAAGCTTTTCTCAGAGTTTTTTGTATGTGCATCGATTTCTTCCCGAAGTTCCGTTCGCTGTGTTCCAGTGATCTGATTATGGATTTTCACAGTTCCACTGATAAGAAACAACATGACAAGCAGAGAAAAACTGATGATATAAGCGGATTCAATGGTATGCATATTAAGGGTTCAAAGAGGAAAGATGGATGAAAAGCGGGGGATTATCGATACCCCAGATACAGGGCCAGAAAAAATCCCGGAAGCATGCAGGGAATAAAAGGAAAACGGACATTTTTTAACCGGATCGAGTGCCGGTGAACGATACTGTGGGTTACGAATAACATACTCCAGAGTCCGCCCAGAAAAAGGCCGGATAACAGAAGAAGGAATGTGGATCGGTAGGAAAGATATAAAGCAGATACAAACAGAAAATAGATATCACCCGTTCCCACAGAGCCTTGACTGAGCCGGCTTAAAAGATATAGAAACAGAGCAGGTAAAAACGGCAGCAGTATATGAAGAAGGAAAGCCGGGAATGAGTATCGGGATTCGGCACGGAAGAACTCGGCCCATTGGGTATGTTCGGTCCATAGAGATGTCCCCAAAAGAAAAATACGAAGCAGGATGCCAGCAACACAAGAAATCTTAAACGCCAAGAGAGGAATAGAGCGGGTTCGGAAATCTCGGATGACACAGTAAAAAAGAAAAATCATATACGGGAAAATCGGAAAATTTTGCATAATTAACATATTCGACATAGAAAGTTTAAAGGGATAATTAAAAATTATGATTATGATTTACGATTTATCATGAAATACCGAATGTGAATTTAGCTGCCACACCGGATACAAGGATGTTTTCCCAGGGCTTTTGCCTTGGAAAGAGGCATTTCTTGGATATAGCTGGAGAGTGTCTTGCAATTGATCATGGCATGATAACTGCGGCCGCCAGCAGTGTAGTATACGGTTTTTGAGTTTTTAGAAGGACGGCAGCCTAGACATGGATGGAAGCGACCACCATATTTAGGTGTGATAGAAGCCATTTCTGCTCCCGATGCCGTAAGGATATCATGGGAGATATAGGAACAGGAAAGAGTAGAATGATAGACATTGCTTTCTCTCGTACTGTAATATACGATGGTTTCTTTTTCGGAAAGATTACCATTGTTATCCATCCAGCGGTTACCTTTGGCACCGATCCATGAACGACGGGAAGATATCACCTGTTGCGGAACAGTAGACAAACCTAAGACAGAAAATGGAAGCCGTACATTGTAGTTGGCAACATATTTTACATGATTGACATCGATTTCTGTGTCGGAAAGGAGATCAAGCTGTTCCACCAGAGGCATAGAGAGCTTTTGCTGCAGTATAAAACTGCTGAGTGCCGCTTCTCCGTCATGCAGAAGATCCGCAGCAAGCTCGTTTTTTTCGTGGGAAGATTTGGTGTTCACATATTCAATATAATTCAGTTTTGATATCAGCCGTGCATTGGATTCCAACGCACGGCTGATGTTCCGCTGCTGATGAATCATCAGGAGCGGAATCATCAAGACGACGGAAGCGAAAATAAATAGGCTAAGACATAAAGCAGCTTCTATCGTCATGGAAGAACGACAGGATGTCCGGGAAAGGGAAAAGACTTTGCATAAAGCAGAAGCCGAAAAAGTTGATAAAGATGGTTTTGTATTCCCATGATGGTTCATGGGCTGTGCTTGGTGAGCAAGAGTGTATTTTTTAATCCTTTGACGAAAATCCATATCTTAACTTCTGAATAAATAAACGGTGGGTTAAATATTACAATTTTGATTCCGATTTTCCGAAATGGAAGTCTGAAATTTAAGCTAAAATTTAATGAGTAAAGGGGAGATATTCATTTCGAAAATGGGCAATCAATCCGTATTTCACTGGGTCGAATTGCGATATTTATAGTATGTGTTTAAAGTTACCATGTACGTAGGATCAGGCGGAGAGGAAGCAATGACTTGAATCGGGGCCGTCTGATACATAACATGACGTGTATCTACGTGTGCTTCACAACCAACGCCGTAAAGACAATCGGAGATGGAAAAAAAGGTTTCCGGATCTTTTCCAACCGTCTGTACACCTTTTTCCATACGGAGCAGCATGCGGTTATTGATCTCAGCCTGATCAAGGACACCCTGTCCAAAGAGGAAAATTCTAAGATAATCCCGATAGCTGAGACCTTTTTTATTTGTGGTTTCATTGCTCGGGGCAGTACCTTGTCCGAGCTCCATGAGTCCGGAAAGGGAAAGAGTCCAGCTTTCACTGGTATGGAAAAATGGAACACGGCCGTTGTTGAGAAGTACGCGTACATCTTGAATAGCCTGTCCTAAAGCCCAGATGCCTAAAATGAAAAAACTAAGAATCATGACGAGCGCAGGATTTGCAGCCACACCTCCCAAAAGCATTGTTACGGCGAATGTTTCTGCTTCCTGTCGCTTTTGTGTATCTGTATAGAGATAAAGAAGATTCATGGTTTCCCGTAAAGTTACAAGTTTTGTAACAAGGGAGGAAAGATTTTTGGCATCACTGTCTTTGCCACCGAGCAGATATTCTATTTCCAATGCCTTTGATTTGCTTGGCGGAAGATCTTTGTCGTTTTCAGAATTCTTCGGAGTACGATCCAGGTGGTAATAATGGAAAAAACTTAAAGCATATTCCCCAAGAATGGCAATGTTTACGGGATTTCCGGAAGTGTCGGATGAAAACCCGGTTTTTTCCGGCTGAATGGGTTGCTCATTCGGCAAGGGCTGCCCGTCCGGAAGAACAAGAGAAAGCATGTTCCCTTCAAGAAAGGAAGAAATGCGATCGAGAATTTTTTTGTTCTTCTTATTGATGGATGCAGTGACCCCATCGTAACGATTTAAAGACATTGCGCTATAGTCAGCAGCCGCACCATGATAGAATGCGGCGATTTCGTCCGAATAGTCTTCGTCCTCATCTTCCTCGTCATCGGAGTCAGCCAGGGCTTCTTCCAGCCAAGCCTCAAATTCCTCGACCGCCTGTTCCACTTGCAGAGCATTGGCCTGCAAAGTATTTGCCTGCGCCGGCATGGCTTCGATTTTAGAACGGATCGAACCGCTTTCATTTACATAGTTTTCATATTCAGAAATTTGTGCATGAATACCGGCCTGGGCCTCCGGACTAAGGGTGTCTTTCCGGAGATTAAAGTCCTCACGGAGAGCGAGTACTTTTTCTGCAAGACGGTCGGCCGCTTCGGAGTATGCAGAAACAAGAGTGATAAGATGATCCTGCTCCTCGCGAAAGCGTTGCGAATGATGATAGAAACTTCCCGGATTTTCATGGGATAGGTCGCGGACCGCTTCGCCATGGAAGCCGGCCGCATTCTCCGTGCAATCCTTGATGTCGTAAATTGCATCTTCCACTTCCTGAAGATCTTTCGCGTCAAGCTGATATTTTTTTTGAAGTTCCCGGATTTCATCCGATTCTTTAACCCGCTTGAAAAGATCTTCTGCTTCCGCTGACAGCTGAACAGCGTCCAGTTCTTCTCCGTGAAAATGAAGCATTTTATCGATAAGCCCGAATTCCATATAATCAAGGATTTCCTCTTCGAGACTCAGGCCTTCAGTTAAATGCTCATGTTTCTGGAAAAGAAGGTCCTCTTCCCGCAGCGAAAGAGGAAAAAGATCCTGCGCATTAAGATAAGGCTTAATAAAATCCAAAGTCTCTTCCTGCAAATCGACATCATCCCGATATTCGAGACCGAAAATTCGATAGGTTTCAAACAAAGGACGATGGTATTGACTGAAAAGAGATTCGATGGCACTGTCAAGACTTACTTGTAAATACAGACGTGTTGCCTGGGTTCGTGCTGATTCCGTGATGGTCAAGAGTAAAGCGGCAATCATCATAAAAATGAGGGCCAGGAATACGGTAATGCTTCCCGGCGCCTCGCGCTTATAAGAATCAGTAGATGTCGGCAGCGGCAGAATTGATTTCATTAAAGATGTCCTTTAAAAGTTTCTGGATGTTGTCCTTAAAAATGGCTACTAAAGCAATCAGAACCACTAGAATAAGGACAAGCTCGATTGTGCCAATGCCGGAGTCATCATCCCACAGGGATTTGAGGTGCGTAAGGAATCGTTTCGAGAGAGAGGAGAAAAATAACGGAGGACATAAAAGCATCCGGGATATAGAATGCGTGAAAGAGTGTAAAAGTGAATCAGCAGCGCAAAAAGCGGATGGTTTAGGGGATTCCTCGAATGGAACAGCCGGTATGGATGCATATGTGGTTGGAGCCGTGGCAGAAAAAGAATAGGTTTGATTCATAAAATATTGTTTCCTTTCAAATTAATTTTTGGATTTATGATGATGCGGTTTCGTGTTTTTTGAAATAAAAGAAGTAAGTAAAGCCGGAAGCGGAAAGATGTGGAATGGTTTGGAAAGATTCAGAAAAAACAGAAAGATGGTAGAAGACAGGATGATCCTTTTAGAAAGATGCTCCGGCATCATAAAGGTTTTAAAGTGTACATTCTGGAATACAACGAATGATCCATAATACAGTGAACTATCCATGGAAGGAGGTAAGAGCTGGTACAATTACAATGCACATAACAATGGCGAGTAATAAAAATAATGGTAGCAGCAGCTTGGTACCGGCTTCTTCGCCTAGGCGGCGAGCGGTATTTTTACGTTCCGTGAAAGCATCATTCATTTCGACTTCCAGAAGAGCCCGTAGATTACTGGTTCCGTTTTTCCGGTTTTGCTCAATCAGGCTGACAAGTTTCGTGTAGGGTTTCAGGTGAATCCGTCGGCCGAAATCTGTATAAATTTCGGATTCCGGCATATTTTTTGCAAATTGATTTGCCATAATGTGCAACTCATCATACAATGCTCGGTTTTCCTGAATTCCCCGCTTTACCAGATTGTCAGCATGTTCTGCAATAAGAAGGAAGGAATTACGCAATGTGAGTCCGGCTCCGAGATAGACCATGAGTTTGGATACAAGCTCGGAATAGTCAAGTAAAAGTTGGTTTTCCCGCTTTTTCCGGATATCTTTTTGATTTGCCCCCTGTCGGAAGTACAACAGGATCGCTGCCAAAATACCCAATACAGGAAAAAGCAGAAAGGTCGCAGAGCTTTTTTCCGAATAGCTTATCGGTTGTCCGGCGATTTCTTTTGGGAGTTCCATGCGTTCCTTGGAAAGTGTGGATCGGTCCGCTTCTGCAAGTGCATGATCAAAGGCTTTTTGCCATGCTTCTGCACCGGTATATTGTCGCGGCATGATATTAACATAAATCCGGTAAGGTTCCGAACGGTAACGCTTATGGAAATAATCCACTGGTTCGGCAGAAGTTTCCTCCTCTTCGGAAAGGGGAGTTTCTGCTTCTGCACTGGAAGGTGTTTCGTCTAAAACAGGCATTTCCGCATCATCATGGGAAGGAGAAACGTCCAAAGCGGTGTTTCCGGCGTCATCACCGGAAAAAGATGTGCCGGGCTCGGATTCCGCGGCAGGAGACCGGGAAGGCGTCCCGGAGTCCGGCACAATATAAGTGCTTAGAATGAGAGATAAATAGCCGCTTACTACAGTGCCATCCGGCAGATCTTCATTATGAAGCGTGCCGTCGGTGTCTAAAAGATGGTGATATTTGCGGCTTTCTTCGGGATTGTCCAGATAAAAGTCCCAGTCCAGGCGAATGCCTTTGTCCGGAAGCTCCCGCGGAAGTGTGAGGTCGTGGTCCAATGCGGCAAGAGTCTGGGAATCATCGGTGATCATCGGTTCAATTTCGGAAATGATTTCATTGAATAAGGCATCGGCTTCTTCTTTTGTATAGCGGATCGGACTCACCGAGACTTTAACAGGAAGGGAGACGCCATCTTCTTTCATAACGGAAATTTGATATTGTTCTTCGGAACCTCCGATGCGATCCCGCGCGAGCTGATATCCGTTTTTTAGATTTCCGCCTGTCATGCCGGTTAAAAAGGAAAGCAGGCTGAGAGCCAGTGAAACAAGAATACAGAGCATTTGTTCCCGCAGGACGGGCTTGGGAATGCGACGGAGTTTCTGAAGCAGGTCGTTATATTTCAATGTTCATGATCCTTTCCGAAAGATATAGCGCCGTAAGGTACAGAATGAGACAAACCGTCATCGTAACCCGTCCGAGGAAGGTTTCGTAAAGCACCAAAAAAAATCCGGGACTTGAAAAGTTCATGTAAAGAATAATCAGGAAGGGAATAAGATTCATGATTTTCTGCTCATAGCGTCGGTTTGCATTAAGTGTCCGGATTTCTTCCTGAACCTGAATCTTTTCGCGGATGATTTCGGAACTATGGCTCAAAATCTGCACAAGCTGGCCGCCGTTCCTTTTCGCTACAATGAATACTTCTGCGAAATTTGTGATGTCATCAAGACCGGAACGATAGGCAAAATCCGAAAGGAGATCTTCTACCGGTTTATTCAATGTCATGCCTTGAACGATTTTTTGAAATTCCAGAACAATCATAGCGTGACTCTGGAAAAGCTGTTTCAACTCCGGAATGGCGGCACGGAAAGCATTTTCCGTAGAATACCCGGCACTCAGAAAAGAACTGAGGATGGAAAGGGCTTCTTTGAATTCAAGAAGTAAGCGCTGCTTTCGCGCCGCGCACAAAGCTTTTCTCTGGTAAAACGGGAGCAGTAAAGCAAAGGGCAGCAGCACAAGAAACAGAACAATGCTCTTATAAAACGTATAACTGAATAGGGCATCCAGAATTATGCCGATTACTGTCCATTGAAGAAACTCGAGCGGGGACAAAATGTAGATATTATAGTCGGGCGTCGAGCTTGTAATGCCTACGGAGTTCCGAAGTTTTGACCAGAGTTCCCCGGGTGTCATCGTAGCGGAAAAGCGTTTCAAGCCGGATTCCCGCAGCTGTGGTTGTATCGTTTTGTTCAATGCCTATAACCTCCGATATTTCTAAAACGCGGCGTTTATGATCCCGGGTGCGACCCAGGTGAACGACAATTTCAATCGCCGAAGCGATCATGCTTTCTATAGCGGAAAGCGGAAGTTCCGAACCCTGCAATACCATAGTCGTAAGCCGCTTCATCATGTCACGGGATGAATTTGCATGTCCTGTGGATAGAGATCCGTCGTGCCCTGTATTCATAGCCTGCAGCATATCCAGAGCTTCTCCGCCGCGGACCTCTCCAACGACAATACGATTCGGTGACATTCGAAGAGAGGCTTTGATGAGATCCGACATGGTAATTTGCCCTTCTCCTTCTGCGTTGGCATTACGGGTTTCCAGGGAGACGAGATTGGGAACATTCCGAATCTGGAGCTCGGCAGAATCTTCGATCGTAATTACACGCTCTTCAGAAGGAATGTACTGGGACAGAGCATTTAGAAAAGTGGTTTTCCCTGAGTTGGTACCGCCGCTGATAAAAATGTTATAGCCGGCGATGACGAGGGATTTCAAAAAATCTGCCGCTTCACGGCTCAGAGAGCCAAAGGCGATCAGTTTTTCCATCGTAATCGGTTCCGGGAATTTACGGATCGTCATGGTCGGACCTTTTAATGCAATAGGTGGAAGGACAACATGGACGCGGGATCCGTCTTCAAGACGTGCATCGACGATAGGACTTCGAGTGTTGACTACGCGATTGATGCGGGAAACGACACTCTGAATCAGTTCTAGGAGCTGCTCCTGGCTCTCGAACTGTTTTTCCCATCGCTGCATCCGGCCGTTGCGTTCCAAAAAGATCTCTGCATCGGAGTTGATCATGATTTCGGTGACTTCACGATCATCCAAAAGCTCTGACAGGACATCAAGACGGCGAAAGCTGTTAAAGATAGCATTGCGCAGATAGAGTTTTGTTTTGAGAGACAGTTCGGACCGATGAAAGAGCAGGGCGTCGATTCGCTGATGCAGGAGTTCGTCTGTGAGCTGGGTATCCACAAGCTCAGTGAGCATTTGATTTTTGATTTCCCGCTTAAGACGGGAGAGCTCTTCGGTCTCAGTGTATACGGGCATGGGTTACCTCGGTTTGTGGGATAATAAGAAAAGCATGTTACGAAATAAGATAATTTGCGGCAACAGCAGCGGTGAACTTCTGCATGCGCTGTGAAGAGAGAACTTCAGGAAGTGGAGTATCCGGAACAAGCAGTTTAATGAGTTTGTCACTAACATTCCGGAAACGAGGTGTATTCTGAAGCATGGCTTCAAAGCGAGGCAGCTTTCCTTTAGACTGTACAGCAGCGGAAACCGGCATGAAGATACGATCGGCTTCGGTGAAAATAGAAAAATACCGGCTTGGAATACTGTCGGTATCAAGGATAATGGCATCCATTCCGCTCAGGTTCCGAAGCATTTCCACGAACTGGCTCAATTCCTGATCATTGAGAACACTTAAATCGTCCGGCATACGTACAGGCTGTAAAAGTGAAAAGCCCCCGGGGTTATGCTGAATCAGGGCATCCTCTATTGTTTTCCGATCCAGTCGGTGTTCTTTAAATAAATAGAGAAGCTCGCTCAATGTGGCCTTATCCTGAATGCTTTCCGGCATAAATTCTGCGGATTCTTCGAAAGAGATATAGAGAATGCGGCGGGATTTGGCCAGCTCCTGGGAAAGCCCCAGAGAAAATCCGGTTTTTCCACAGCGACCGATGGGGCTGAAAACGAGATAGAGCTTTGCTGCGGCAGAGGTATTTCGTCTGCTATTTTTAATCGTGGTGCTGTCGTAGTTTGCGAAGATTTCCTTTAGCAGGGAATCCCCGCTTTGATATTTATAGATGCATCGGGTACTGCCCTGCGATTTCGGTGTAGGATCGCTGGAAAGGAGCACCGTATCCCGTGCATGAATCAGGCTGGCTTGCTCCGGGCGCTGCTCATCTCCGTTTAAGAGAAGATCAATGGAATTCCGGTCGGAGAAACGGTGAAGACTGTCAAAGTCCTGAAATGTATAAACGGTGTAGGGAAGTTCCGGACGATGTGAAAGATAACGGGAAAAACGTTCGGTATAGGAAGTATCGGGATCGATCAAAGCTAAAATTTGATTCATAGGTGCAATTCCTTATAAAAAAGAAAAGTGAACGGGTGTCAAAGAGTGAAATTATGGGAAGGCATGGAGAAAGGGAAAACAGGGAAACGGAAAACAGGGAAAGGGAAAACAGGGAA
>ONLM01000193.1 GCA_900318695.1 uncultured Eubacteriales bacterium
CGTTTCATCCGATGTACCGGATCCGAATCTCGACGGTATGTTCACTTTGCGGAAGAAAAAAATAAAGCGCTGCACATACGATTTTTCTGATTCAAAATCCGGCATGAACACATTCAAAAAATGACGTATTTTCGCGCTTTTCGCAGTGAAATCACACAATTTAAAGCGTCAGAAAGTTCAACGCGATAACGTAGCAGAGTGGTACTGTAATAGTGTTGTAAACCCTTTTTCACTATGTTATAATGTGCGAGCTTTCAGCAACGTGGGATTTAGAGCCCCTCTATCGGGCTCTATTTTTGTGCTCTGCTTCGGCAGAAGAAAGGAGTTTGATGTATTAAAATATACATCGCAAATGAAGAAATGAAGAAAAAAAAGCTTGGTTTAATGTCTCTGATACTGATGATCTTTACATCCGTATACGGATTTAATAACATCCCGAGATCCTATTATCTGATGGGTTACGCAGCCATTCCATGGTTCGTCATTGCCGGTATTCTGTTCTTTATTCCTTTTGCATTTATGGTAGCGGAATTCGGTTCTGCCTTCCGTAATGAAACCGGCGGAATGTATTCATGGATGTGTAAATCCGTCGGTCCCAAATATGCTTTTATCGGAACCTTCATGTGGTATACCTCTTATGTCCTCTGGATGGTCAATGTCTCATCCGGAATCTGGGTTCCTGTATCAAATCTGCTCTTTGGTATGGACTGTACGTCCAGCTGGTCCTTTTTCGGATCCGAGTTTTTGTCCGGCTCCAGACTTTTGGGAATTATGGCTGTACTGTTCTTTATTCTCATTACCTACTTTGATGCAAAAGGTATCGATAAAATCAGTAAGGTCACTTCCATTGGAGGCACCGCCATTCTTACCATCAATGCCCTGGTTATAATCGGATCCATCGCAATGATCATTGCTCGGCACGGTGAACTCCTTCAACCGTTTGAAGGTCTCGAATCGTTGAAAACGCCGCTCAATGCAGATTACCGGAGAAGTCCCCTCATGATTCTGTCTTTCATTGTCTATGCATTGTTTGCATATGGCGGTATTGAAGCAGTAGGCGGCCTCGTAGATCAAACCGAGAATCCAAAAAAGAATTTTCCAAAAGGCATCGTATCTGCCGCATCTGTCATCGTTGTAGGTTATGCTCTGCTTATCATGCTGGTGGGTTCCTTCACAAATTACAATGAAATTCTGGGAAGCAATCATATTACACTTGGAAATGTATCTTATGTAATTATGTCCAACTTTGCTTCCGCACTGGGAAAGGCCTTTGGGGCTTCCGAAACCATGCAGCTTATGATGGCACACGGTTTTGCACGTATCTTTGCACTCACAATGCTCCTCGCTCTTCTGGGTGCCATGTTTACACTCGTTTACTCACCGCTGAAGCAGATGATCGATGGAACACCGGCAAAGCTGTGGCCCGGTAAAATGGGCGTCATCGCAGAAGACGGCATGCCTAGAAATGCCATGTGGATCCAGTGCGCAATCGTTTCGGTAATGATACTTTTGGTATCCTTTGGCGGAAAAACCATGCAGCAGTTTTTCCTGATTTTAACCGCAATGGTCAATGTTGGTATGACAATTCCGTATATGTTCATTTCCTTTGCTTTTCCTAGATTCAAGAAAATGAAAAACCTTGACCGGGGATTTGAGGCATATAAGTCCCAGGCATCCGCAAATTTCTGGGGATATGTAGTTACCCTGACCCTGCTTTTAGCAAACATCTTTGCAATTATCCAGCCGGCTCTGGACGGAGATCTGCAGACCACGTTCTGGTCTCTCAGCGGTCCTGTGATTTTCGGCATTGCCGCCTGGATCATTTATACACGATATGAAAAGCGTATTGCCCGCGGAGAAATCCGGGAGGAAGCGGAGGAAGCATCTTCCGAGGATGTCGCCTGCGTTTCATAAATAAAACTAAAAAAACGACTTCACGCTATAATGCAAACCGAGCACCATCTTAGTCCTCTAAGATGGTGCTTTTTATTCTTCCCGGAAATCACAGCTGACCGCGTGCTATATTTCTGGTAGAATAGGAAAGAATTATCGAAAAGGAGAGAACGAATCATGATTAAACCAATCGTACGGGATCCTTTGTTTCTTCAGCAAAAATCCGACCCGGCTACCGAAGCCGACAAACAGGTCGTAGAGGACCTTTTAGATACCTTAAAAGCCAATCTGGATCGATGTGTTGGAATGGCTGCAAATATGATCGGTATTAAAAAACGCATTATTGCAGTTGCCGCAGGTCCGTTTGTTTTTCCTATGATCAATC
>ONLM01000075.1 GCA_900318695.1 uncultured Eubacteriales bacterium
CCGCCGGTTGAGTTCGGAAATGTTTTATGGTAATTTAATAGCCAGGAATATAAAGCGGCAGGAAGCCATTCCTGTCGCTTTTTTTGCTATAAAGCCGTCAAGCGGACGCCGTGCTCGCACGGGCGGACATTGGACGGCGAAGGAAATCGAGCGCGATGCGCGAGAGAAAATAAAAAAAGACATGTAGCCGAAACGGCACAGAAGATACAAGCCAAGGGGGAAAAATGGCAAATAAAAAAGAAACTGCGGCAGAGCAGAAAAAAGATAATTCACACAACACCGAACGGAAGGTACTTGTGACCGGTCACCGTAATCCGGATACGGATTCCATTTGTGCAGCCATTGCGTATGCGCGTCTTAAAAACAAAGTGACCAATTCTACTCGTTATGTACCATGTCGTGCCGGCGAACCGAACCGGGAGACATTATTTGCGTTGGACTATTTTAAGGCGGATAAGCCGACATTGATCACCAGCGTTCGTACACAGGTACAGGACATTGAATACCGTAAGACACCGGGCGTAACAAAGAGCATGTCTCTGAAGCAGGCATGGACACTGATGAACGAGCAGCATCTTGTTACATTGCCGGCGGTTACCGACAATGGCGGTCTGGAGGGTGTAATCACCATCGGCGATATCGCAAAGTCCTACATGAACGTATACGATTCCCGCATCCTCAGCAAGGCACATACCCGTTATCAGAATATTCTTGAGACATTGGAAGCAACACTGGTAACCGGTGATATCAACCGTTACTGTACAGAGGGTAAGGTGCTCATCGCGGCAGCAAATCCGGAGATGATGTCATACTATATTGAACCGCATGATATTGTCATTCTTGGAAACCGTGCCGAGAATCAGCTTTCTGCCATGGACAATGGTGCGGACTGCATTATCATCTGCGAAGGTGCCAATGTTTCACCAACCATCAAGAGTCTGGCAGAGCAGAACGGCATGATCATTCTCGTAACCAGTTACGATGCCTACACCGCAGCCCGTCTGATCAACCAGTCTATGCCGATCAGCTATTTCATGACCAAAGAAGGCCTGATTACTTTTGAAGAGGAGGACTTCATTGACGATATCCATGATGTTATGGCAAGCAAGCGTCACCGTGATTTCCCGGTTATCAGCAAGAGCGGCCATTATCTGGGCATGATTTCCCGTCGTAATCTCCTCGGAAATCACGGAAAGCAGCTGATTCTGGTGGACCACAATGAGCCGGGACAGGCAGTAGAAGGTGTCGAGTCCGCAGACATTCTGGAGATCATTGACCATCATAAGATTGCAACGGTGCAGACGATGTCACCGGTATATTTCCGTAATCAGCCGCTGGGCTGCTGTTCTACAATCATTACGCAGCTTTACAAGGAAAACAATGTGGAGATCGACAAGCAGACAGCCGGTCTTCTGATGTCTGCCATTATTTCCGATACACTGCTGTTCCGTTCACCGACCTGTACGCCGCTGGATGAAAAGACCGGTCGGGAGCTGGCACAGATCGCCGGCGTTGACATTGAAAAGTATGCAGTGGAAATGTTCTCTGCCGGTTCCAACCTGAAGGGCAAGAGCACGGAAGAAATCTTCTATCAGGATTTCAAGCATTTCAGCGCCGGTAAGGTAAACTTTGGTGTCAGCCAGATTACTTCTCTGAATGAGAAAGAACTGGAAGATATGAAGGACAGCCTGATCGAATTTGCACACAAAGCATTAAAGACAGAGGGAATCGACATGAGCTTTATCATGCTGACCAATATTCTTGACCAGAGCACACTGCTCCTCGCCATTGGCAGTGGTGCCGGCCAGCTGGTTGACAATGCTTTCGGTGTAGAATCCGTAAAGAATGAAGCAGATCCGAAGGGAGAAAGCTGGACAGTGAAGCTTCCGGGTGTCGTATCCCGTAAGAAGCAGCTGGTTCCGCCGCTGACATTATTTGGCGAGCAGCTTTGATCTATTGATTTCTTCCGCCCGGATGCTGTAAAATAAAAGAACAACGAAAGAACGATAAGAGTTGTAAAACTTTTGGGAATCGTCCTGCAGTCTTTGAGGACTGGGGCGGTTCCCTTTTTGCGATACATATGGAAACCCGGTAAGGGCAGGAATCGCAAAAAACTGTGCACATAGAAAACGTGCGGTATAGGGACACGAGAAGAAGACAGGAAAAAGGAAAACGGAGGTAGGAGATGAATATCACGATGATTGGAATGCCATCCAGCGGAAAAAGCACGGTGGGAGTTCTTTTGGCGAAACGTCTGGGCATGCGCTTTGTTGATGTGGATCTGGTGATTCAGGAACAGACCGGAAAGCTTTTAAAGGAAATCATCGCAGAATGCGGCAACGAGGGCTTTTTAAAAATAGAAGGAGATACCGCTGCATCTCTGAATCCTGAAAATGCCATTATTGCCCCGGGCGGTTCCATCTGCTATGAGGACTGGGCCATGGAGCATTTGCATTCCATTTCCCGGATTGTCTATTTGAAAATATCCTATGAGGAAATGGAGACGCGCATTGGAAATGTGAAGGACCGGGGTGTGGCAATTCCGGATGGATATACTTTAAAGGATCTTTACGATGAGCGTGAAAAGCTGTATGCGAAATATGCAGATATTACAGTCGACGAGCAGGATAAAACTCTTGGCATGGTGGTGGATGAGCTGCAGAAGATGTTTGAGTCCATGCGGTAAAGGAGCACAGGTGACGAAATTCCGAAAGAAAGCGCGTCAGGCTTGAAAAGTGGAAAGATGAAGGAGGGACGCAAATGGAAAAACGCTTGGTGGTAGGTATACTTGCCCATGTCGATGCAGGCAAGACAACGTTATCAGAAAGCATTTTATATAATGTTGGACGAATCCGCTCTTTGGGACGGGTCGACAATGGAGATGCGTATCTGGATACCAATCACATGGAGAAAGAGAGAGGCATTACGATTTTCAGTAAAATGGCGACTTTCTCATTGAAGGATGTGCAGGTCACCCTGCTGGATACTCCGGGGCATGTGGACTTTTCGGCCGAGATGGAAAAAACTTTGTCGGTCCTTGATTACGCGATTCTTGTGATCAATGGGGCGGATGGGGTTCAGGGGCATACCGAAACCCTCTGGAAGCTTCTTGACCGGTATAAGATCCCGGTATTCCTTTTTGTGAATAAAATGGATCAGCCGGGCACCGATCCGGAGTTTCTGCGGAAAGATCTGGAGAAGCATTTCGGCGATGGCATTGTCGATTTTTCGGGACTGCGTTTTTCGGATGCGGATGCATCGTTATATACCATTCCGGATGCGGTACAGGAAGCCATAGCCATGACTGACGAGCATCTTATGGAAAGCTACCTGGGTACAGGAGAGCTCCGGCCGCAGGATATCCGGAACTGTATCTGGGATCGTAAGATTTTTCCGGTATTTTTCGGCTCTGCACTTCGAAATACCGGTGTGGATCATTTTCTGCAGGCGCTGTATGCTTTTACAAGTATTCCATTGTATCCGACAGCATTCGGTGCCCGGGTATTTAAAATCGCAAAGGATGAGCAGGGACGCCGTCTGACATACATAAAAGTGACCGGCGGCAGTGTAAAGGTACGGGAAGAACTTCTGCCGGAACAGAAGGTTTCGGAAATCCGCTTCTATAGCGGCGCACGTTTCGAGACAGCGGAAATGGCGGAAGCCGGTGCAGTTTGTGCGCTCCTTGGCATTCGGGATCTGAAGACGGGGGATACGCTGGGGGCGGAACCCAAAGGACAGGACCCAAGCTTAAAGCCGGTTCTGGATTATGAAGTGCTGTCGGAGGATGCCGATAAACTCGAACTCTACAAAAAGCTGGATACTCTTTCGGATGAATTTCCGGAACTGCACATCCGGTGGGATAAAGATTTAAAGGAAATTCATGTGCATCTGATGGGCGATGTGCAGACGGAAATTCTGCAGCGTGTTGTGCGGGAGCGTTTTGGCTACGAGCTGCACTTTGGCACAGGCCGGATTCTGTATCAGGAAACCATTGATGATAGTGTGGAAGGGGTGGGCCATTTCGAGCCGCTTCGGCATTATGCAGAGGTGCATCTGCTGCTCGAACCGCTTCCGAGGGGGACCGGACTTCAGTTCCGGAGTGACTGTTCTACGGACCAGCTTGCCATTAACTGGCAGCGTCTGGTGCTCACACATCTGCAGGAAAAGGAACATGTAGGCGTACTCACCGGCTCACCGGTTACCGACATACGCTTTACACTCATTGCCGGCCGTGCGCATCAGAAGCATACAGAAGGCGGGGATTTCCGTCAGGCAACCTACCGTGCTGTGCGGCAGGGACTGCGAAAGGCCACGAATGTCCTTTTGGAACCGTTTTATTCCTTTACGCTGGAGCTTCCACAGGAGTACGTGGGTCGTGCCATGACGGATGTCGCCAATATGAGCGGACATGTCAATCCGCCGGAAATGAAGGGAGAAACCGCGGTTCTGACCGGTACGGCGCCGGTTGTGACCATGCGGGATTATCACAAAGAGGTTATGATCTACACCAAGGGCCGCGGGCAGCTGAACCTTCGCTTCAGCGGGTATGATCGCTGCCATAATGCTACGGATGTGATCATCAGCAGGAATTATGATCCGGATACGGATCTCCGAAATCCGACGGGGTCGGTATTCTGCGCGCATGGAACAGGATTTATCGTACCGTTCAATGAAGTGGAACATTATATGCATGTGCCGTCGCCGCTTACTTCCGGACCGGAACAGCAGCAGCGGGACTTTGAAGCGGATGTAGCACGTCTTGAACGGGAGGCCCGGAGCCGCGGAGAAAAAACAGAAAAGGACGGCTATAAAAAGAGCGGAAACTATATTGCGGATCAGGAGCTGGAAGATATTTTTGTACGTACTTTCGGCCCGATCAAAAACCGCGCAAAACTGGCCAATGATGCTGCAACCCGTATCATTCGTGCCAATGAAAAGGCGGAAAATCTGGAGCGGAGTCGAGAGGAACGCCGCGCCGGGGCACAGAATGAAGCCGGGGATTCCGGCCATGCCGCTGCGCCGAAAAAGAATTATCTTTTGGTGGACGGATATAATATTGTGTTTGCCTGGGACGATTTAAAAGAACTTGCCCGGGAAAATCTTGACGCAGCCCGCGGAAAGCTTCTGGATGTAATGTCCGATTACGCCGGCTTTACCGGACGGGAAGTCATTGTCGTATTCGATGCCTATCGTGTGGCGGGACATGTGGTGGAACAGCTTCGTTATCACAACATCTATGAAGTTTTTACACGGGAAGCCATGACGGCAGATCAGTATATCGAGGAGCTTACGCATGAGCTCCGGAAACAGTACGAAGTTACGGTTGCAACCGGAGACAGTGTCGTGCAGGTCATTACCTGGGGCGCCGGTGCCACGATTTTAAGTGCCCGGAATCTGCAGGAGGAGATTGAGCGCGTTCGACATACCGTTCGGAGTGAGCATCTTACCCCCATGTCCGTGCCCAATGACCGGCTTACCGCCAGACTGGAGCTTCCGCAATGACCGTATTGAAACGATTATGGCTGCGCCTTTCCGTGGATGCTAAAGTCAAAACCTTTGCGGCATTCGTCATTCTGGTCATATTGCTGTCAGCGTTTTTTTCGTTGTTCACCATGCATTATTCTATGGATGGTTACAGTGAGATTCTGGAGGACAACCGGCGCTGTCAGAATTTTATGAAATCCATGGAGGACGAAAGCACAGCCTTTGAAAACTATATTTCCGGTCGCTCCGAAACAGACCGGAAGGTGCTGGATGATGCGATCCTCAACACACGGGTCGCCATGGAAGCTCTGCCGGATGACATTCATACGCTCGGGGAAGAGCGCTATGCGAAAACCTGGAATATCAAAAATTCGTATGCGAATTATGTTGTGCTCCGCGATCATTTGCTGGATCCGGCGACGACCCGGCAGGAACTGGCCGGAAATATCACGAAGCTGTATCATATGCAAAAGTATCTGGAACAATATTCCCGGAGACTGTTGCAGCTTTCTGTAGAAAACGGCTCCGTCCGCTATTTGAAAAAGCTGCCGACCTTTAAAATTTTTCCGTTTATTCTGATGAATTTCACACTCATCATGCTGCTGTGTATTTTTCGCTTCAGCCGCATGATGACGGAAGCCATTGTCGTACCGGTAAAGCAGCTTTCCGTGGAAGCACGCCGGATCGCCGATGCAGACTTTCACGGTGAGGACGTGGTCATTGAAAACCGGGATGAGATCGACGATCTTGTTCGTACCTTCAATGCCATGAAACATGCTACCGAGGATTCCATCAATACCATGAAGGAAAACCACCGTATGACGGAACTTCTGCAGAAGGAACAGATGGAAAACATGGAGATGGAAAAGCGGCTCAATGCCAATCGTCTGGAACTTTTAAAGAGCCAGATCAATCCGCATTTTCTGTTCAATACCTTAAATATGATCGGTTCCATGGCTACGCTGGAAGAGGCAGATACGACCGAGACCATGACGCGATGCCTTGCGAGTCTGTTCCGGTATAATCTGAGCACGAAGGAGCAGATCGTGCCACTGGCACAGGAGTTGAAGGTGGCAGAAGATTATATGTATCTCCAGAAGATGCGCTTTGGCAGCCGCGTGAGCTATGAAGTCGAGCGGCCGGAGGACATTTCCGCACTTCGGATTCCGTCTTTCACCATGCAGCCGCTGGTGGAGAATGCCATTGTCCACGGTATCAATAAAAAAGAGCAGGGCGGACATGTTCGCGTGACGATTCGCTGCACCGAAGACGACCGTCTTCTGCTGGATATTGCTGATGACGGTGTGGGAATGCCGCAGAGTCAGCTGGAAAAGCTGCAGGGGGATCTCAGCGCCAGGGAACTGGGCCGTGTGGGAATCGGATTAGGCAATATTTATCTCCGGATTCAGGCAATCTATCAGGGAAAGGGAAGTCTTACCGTTCAGTCGGAAGAAGGAAAAGGTACGACGATTCATATTGATCTGCCAAGGACCTGAGGGCAGAATGAAATATAGAAAAAGGAAAGGACAGCATGGTAAAAATTGTAGTTGCGGATGATGAAATGATCGAGCGGAAGGTGCTGGTGAAGCGTCTGAAACAGAAATATAGCGAAGAAGCCACATTCTTTGAGGCAGAAAACGGTCGGCAGGTGCTGGAAATCTACGAAAAGGAACATCCGGAGATTTATATTCTGGACATCGAGATGCCGGGAATCACGGGGCTTGAGGCTGCGGCAGAGATTCGCCGTAAAGATCCGAACAGCTGCATCATCTTTGTAACCGCCTTCGATGATTTTGATTATGCAAGACGTGCTATTGTGGTGCATGCACTGGACTATCTTCTGAAACCGTGTGATGAGGAGGAGCTTTTGCTTGTGGTGGATTCGGCGATGCACTATGTGGATCAGATCCGGAACGGACAAAGTATGCCGCTTCCGGACATTTCGCTGGATACACTGCAGAAGAAGGAAACGGCGGCCGCCGGGATTTCGGATATTGATGCCGGAGATATTTTTGAGACCGATGTCCGGAAGGCGGCAATGCAGAAGTATATCGAAGAACATTTTCAGGATGATATTTCGGTGCAGGACATTGCCGATGCGCTGGGCTATTCGGAAGCATATTTCTGCAAGATCTTTAAACAGTACTTCGATAAAAATTTTGTGACCTATCTTTCGGAATATCGTATTCGGAAGGCGTCGGAGCTGCTGAAAAACAGTGCGGTCAGCATTAAGGAAATCGGAAAAGCCGTAGGATATCCGGATTCCAATTATTTTGCAAAGGTCTTTAAACGGGTAACCGGAAAAAGCCCAAGTGAATGCCGTATGGAACGAAAAAAATAAGACACTTTTTAAAGGATTCTTCCGCATGGAGGAATCCTTTTTGTTATTTTGTACGATAGGCGCCTTCCTTATACCGAAAAAGTAGTTAAAATTCTACTACCAATGTCAAAAATTTACCATTTAGCTGAAATGTTAGTTGCGTTAATATTATGTCATAAGTTAAGTGCTATAGAAAAAGCACATTTTGTTCGTTAAGGGAGGAAACATCATGAAGAAAAGATTTCTGAGCACAATGTTATGTGCCGCTATGATTGCGGGTTCTCTTGCAGCTTGCGGATCATCCAGCACACCTGCAACCACTGCAGCTCCTGCAGCAGAGACTACGGCTGCCGCAAAGGCAGAGACGGAGGCCGCCAAGGAGACTACAGCCGCTGCAGAAACAACCGCTCAGGCAGCAGGTGATGAGGTAGCACCGGTAGAAGGTGCGGATGCAGATCCGGCTGTAACACTTACCATGGCCGAGGTTAATCCGGAGGATACCATCGTAGGACAGATGGACCGTAAGTTCGCAGATGAGGTAAAGCGTCTTTCCGGCGGTTCTGTAACCATTGACCTGCAGGCATCCGGCGTACTTGGCGCAGAGAACGTTGTTCTTGATTCCATGCTCGGCGGCGGCAACGATATTGATATTTCCAGAATTTCTGCATTCGCATTGACATCCTATGGTTGCAAGAAGGCAACACTGCTTTCTCTTCCATATACTTTCGTAAGCAGAGATCATTTCTGGAACTTCGCACAGTCTGATCTTGCCAAGGAATTCCTCAATGAGCCGGAAGAGCTTGGATTGGGCGTTCGCGGCCTGTTCTACGGCGAGGAAGGTTTCCGTCATTTCTTCACAAAGAAGGAAGTAAAGAGCATCGATGATCTCAAGGGCATGAAGCTTCGTGTTTCTTCTGACCCGGTTATGGTCGGCCTTGTAAACGGCTTAGGTGCCAATGCAACAAATGTTGACTTCACAGAGCTTTATTCTGCATTACAGACCGGTGTTGTAGATGGCGCAGAGCAGCCAATCGCAAACTATAAGTCCAATGCTTTCCCGGAGGTAGCTCCAAACATGATTCTTGACGGTCATACACTGGGTGCCGTTCAGGTTATCATTTCTGACAATGCATGGAACAAGCTGACCGAGAAGCAGCAGAAGGCTGTAGAGCTTGCCGGCCAGGTTGCAGGTGAGTTCGACCGCAACATGTCACAGTCTAAGGAAGATGCCGTTCTTGCAGAGCTGAAGTCTTCCGGCTGCAATATTGTAGAGGTTTCTGACAAGACTCCTTGGCAGGAAGCTACCAAGCAGGTTATTGCTGATAACACCAAGGGCGTTGAGGATCTTTACAAGAAGATTGTAGACATGAAGTAATTCGACATTCCCCCGAATGTAAGAACGAGGATGTGAAATGCATCCGACAGCATAAGTGAGGGCGCAGGAGCAGAAACCCCTGTGCCCTATTTTTAAGAAGGCTCATGTGCGATAAATCATGAGCAGGTTGAAAGAAGGGAGAGCTTGTTATGCCTGAGATTTTCAAGACGATCGACAAAATCAAGCCGTTATATGATTGGGTTTATAAAATTGTCATGCTGATCTGTAAGCTCCTGCTGATTGGCGATATCTGTATCACGACCTATTCTATTTTAGGACGATATATCCCGTTTATCGAGGATCCGGCCTGGTCGGAGGAAGTGGTTCTGACATTTATGTGTTACATGGCCGTTCTTTCCGCAGCGTTGGCGATCCGCAGAAACGCACACATCCGAATGACTGCATTTGATCGTTTTCTTCCGGCTATCGTAATCAAGATTCTGAACTTTGTATCGGATCTTGCCGTACTGATTCTGGCATTCATTATGGTTTTTGTAGGTTTCCGTTATGCCAATGGTATCGGCGGCAAGGGCTTCTACATTTCCATGCCATGGCTTAGCCGTTTCTGGATGTACTTCCCGGTTCCGCTTGCCGGCATTGCCATGATCGTATTTGAATTAGAGACACTCTATAATCACATCAAAGCATTCTATGATAAAGAGGAGGGACAACACTAATGGTTTCCAATGGTACAGCAATCGCAATCCTCTTACTATCCTTTTTCGTAATGATTTTCCTGCGGTTTCCGATCGCCTATGCAGTAGCCTTGTCTTCTGCACTTTGCCTTCTGGCACAGGGTATACCGCTTAACACCATCTGCCAGCAGATGATCAAAGGTATTTCGTCTTTCTCTCTCATGGCCGTACCGTTTTTCATCACCATGGGTGTGCTCATGGGCTCCGGCGGTATTTCCGAGAAACTTCTGAATCTCGCGGATGCCTGTGTCGGCTGGATGACCGGCGGTCTGGCAATGGTAAACATCATTGCCTCCTATTTCTTCGGTGGCATTTCCGGTTCCGCGGCGGCAGATACCGCTTCACTCGGCTCTCTGGAAATTCCAATGATGGTGGACCGCGGCTATGATAAGGACTTTTCTACTGCGGTTACCATTTCCTCTTCCGTAGAGGGAATGCTGGTTCCTCCAAGCCACAACATGGTTATCTATGCAACCACCGCCGGCGGTATTTCCGTAGGTTCCCTGTTCCTGGCCGGTTATCTTCCAGGTGCGGTTCTGGCCGGTTCCCTTATGGTCGGTTCCTATATCATTTCAAAGAAAGTCGGCTATCCGCGCGGAGATGCATTTAGTGTACGTCGTCTTCTGAAGGAGCTCGGTACTTCTCTTTGGGCGCTGGCATCTATCCTTATCGTTGTAGTCGGCGTTGTAGCCGGTGTGTTTACCGCGACCGAGTCCGCTGCTATTGCCGTTGTATATTCTCTGTTTGTATCGGTTTATATCTATAAAGGCCTTACCTGGAAGGGCGTGTGGAAAGCATTGAGCGATTGTGTGGATACCTTGTCCATTGTCCTGATCCTGATCTCCACATCCTCTATC